>JAJFTU010000217.1 GCA_021372775.1 bacterium
GACCCAAGCGGAAGGGTGTCCGAGTGGTTGAAGGAGCCGGTCTCGAAAACCGGTTTAGGGGCAACCCTAACGTGGGTTCGAATCCCACCCCTTCCGCCAAATCCCCTCATTTCGCGACGCCGGATTCTGTTTTGACCGAGCGCGCATCGACGTCGGCGCAAGGAACGCGCGCCGTTCGCCTTGCGCGGGAAGAGCCCGCGCGCCTTGAGGCGCCGCGGTTCGTGCGCGGGGGGGCCGTGTCGAACCCTAGAACTCAAGGGTATCGCCGGCCCCCCCCCGCGACGGCCGACCTCCGTTCGGACGGCAAGGCGAGGCGTATCTGGTGCGCGAGAACGAAACGTCGCGCGTTCCTCGAACACGACGAGCGGTTCGGGCGCGGGGGGGCCGTGGCGATACCCTTGAGTTCCAGGGTTCGACACGGCCCCCCGCGCTCGAACCGCGGCGCCTCGAGGCGCGCGGGCTCTTCCCACGCAAGGCGAACGGCGCGCGTTGCTTGCGGCGGCGTCGATGCCCGCGGGATCAAAGGAGAATCCGGCGCCATGAAGTGAGGGGATTTGGCGGAAGGGGTGGGATTCGCACGTGCAACCGCGGCCGAAGGCCGGCGGGAGTCAGAGGAAGCGCGCGCGAAGCGCGCACCGCTTCACGACCGAATTCCACCTGATGAATGGGGGAAATTGGCGGAAGGGGTGGGATTCGAACCCACGTTAGGGTTGCCCCTAAACCGGTTTTCGAGACCGGCTCCTTCAACCACTCGGACACCCTTCCGCTTGGGTCGAGAGCGATCGCTCTCCGAATGGCCCGGAGATATTGCCGCGTCGGCGGCGCGCGGTCAACCTCCGCGGCGAATTCGGTCGGCGGCCGCCCCCGCGGCGCGCGCGGTTTCGCCGCGGCGCGGCGCCGCGTATCCTGCCGCGCGACGATGAGGGTCCGGGACGCGATCGGATGGACGGCGATCCTCGCCGCGGGGCTGGCGGCGACGGCGGCGGCGGAAGTCGCCGCGCTGCCGACGCCGCGCGCGCGGCGGCGTCTCCTCTTCCAGCGCTTCGCGCGGCGCTGGGCGCGGATCGCCCTCTGGCGGCGCGCCCTGCGCGTCGAGGGGCTGGAGCTGATTCCCCGCGAAGGCCCCGCGATCTACGCCGCGAACCACCAGAGCAACCTCGACATTCCGCTGCTGCACGCCGCGCTGCCCCCCGGCTTCCGCTGGCTTTCGCGCGACGATCTTTTCGCCGCGCGCGGCGTCGGCCACGCGCTGCGCCGCATGGGCGCGATCCCGGTCGCGCGCGACGATCGCCGCCGCTCGGCCTGGGCCGCGCGCTCGGCGCTCGACGCGCTCGCCGCGGGGGATCGGATCGTCGTTTTTCCGGAAGGCACGTGGGGCGCGCCGGACGGACGGATGCGCCGCTTCAAGGAAGGCGTGGCGCTGATGGCGCGCCGGAGCGGCGCGCCGGTCGTGCCGCTGACGATCCTCGGCAGCGCGGCCGCGAATCCGCCGCCGACGTTCGAGCTGCATCCGGCGAAGCTGCGCGTCGTCGTCCACCCGCCGCTCGGGGCGGAGTCGTTCGCCGGGATCGACGACGAAACGTGGCTCGCGCGGCTGCGGGAGACGATCGGCGGACCGCTGCCGCTCGGGGCCGCGCCGATCGCCTGAACGCGTCGCGGCGCGGCGCCGCGCCGGTCAGGCCATCGTGAAGCCGACCTCGAGGCCGAGCCGCCGCGAGCGCGCGACGACCTGCTGGCCGCGCTCGATCGGGCCGACGCCCTTCGGCGTCCCGGTGAAGACGACGTCCCCCGCGCGCAGGTCGAACCAGCGCGAGAGCGCGGCGACCGTCTCCGCGGGGTCGAGGATCATCGAGGCCGCGGTGTCCGATTGCCGCAACGCGCCGTCCACCGTCAGCGCGAGGTCGATCTCGACGAACGAGCCGCCGAGCGCCGCCGGATCGACGAAGGCGCTCACCGGGGCCGCGCCGGGGAACCCCTTGCTGCGGGCCCACGGCTGCGACTTCCGCTTCGCCTCGTCCTGCAGGTCGCGCGCCGTGAGATCGACGCCGATCCCGATGCCGGCGATCGCGCGCCGCGCCGCCTCGCGGTCGAGGTCCGCGCCGCCGCCGCCGAGCAGCAGCGTCAGCTCGACCTCGTGGTGGACGACCGCGGCGCCGCACGGCCAGGGGACGACGCCTCCTCCCGGCAGCAGCGACGTCGCCGGCTTGAGGAAGACGACCGGCTCGGCCGGCGCGTTCATCTCCGCGGCGTGCTCGGCGTAGTTCCGCCCCAAGGCGTAGACCGTTCCGGGGCGGACCAGCCCGCGGCCGATCAGTTCGAGCGCCGGGGCGTTCCCGGCGAGGAAGAAACCGTCGTGGATCATTCGGCCGACCTCGCGCGGCGGCAGCGGGCGAAGACCCGCGCCGCGACGTAGAGCTTCACCGGGCGCGGCAGTCTGACCACCGGCCCTTGGACGGGGAAGCCGCGCCGCTCGACCGCGTCGAGCAGGCGGCGGTAGATCGCGCTCATCACCTCGGCGGCGCAGAGCGTGCGCTCGCGGCCGCGGACGAGCTCCGCGGCGCGCGCGTACCGCTCGCGCGCCCGCGCCGCCTCGAACCGCAGCAGCGCCGCGCGCGCCTCGCCCGGAACGAGCAGCGCGGCCTCGTCCACGCCGAAGCGGTCCATCTCGTCGCGCGGCAGGTAGCAGCGGCCGAGCGCGGCGTCGGGGCCGATGTCGCGCAGGATGTTCGTGAGCTGCAGCGCCTCGCCGAGCGTGTCGGCGTAGGCGTCGGCCCGCTCGTCGGCGACGCCGAAGACCCGCACCGAGAGCCGCCCGACCGCGCCGGCCACGCGGCCGCAGTAGAGCGCCAGTTCGTCCCACGAGGCGAAGCGGCGCGGCGCCATGTCCATCGCCACGCCGTCGAGGACCTGCTCGAAGAGCGCCTTCGGCAGCGCGTACCGCTCGACCGCGGGGGCGAGCGCGCGGCTCACCGGATGCTCGGGGGCGCCGGCGAAGAGACGGTCGAGCTCGGCGCGCCACGCGGCGACCGCCGCCTCGGCCGCGGCGGCCGACGGCGCGTCGTCCACGGCGTCGTCGGCGGCGCGGCAGAAGGCGTAGACGGCGCAGATCCCCTCGCGGCGCGGACGGGGCAGGGTGAGGAAGGCGTAGAAGAAATTCGTTCCCGACGCCCGGGCCATCTTGGCGACGTAGCCGGCGGGGCCGCCGCGCCCGGGCGGCGCTTCCTGCGGGGCGGTCGTCACGCCGCGCCTTCGTCCCAGCGGCGCAGGGCGAGGCAGGCGTTGGTGCCGCCGAAGCCGAAGCTGTTCGACAGCGCGACGCGCGGCGCAAGGTCGTTGTCGGCCTCGAGGACCAGGCGCAGGCCGGCGCATTCCGGATCGACCGTCGCGGGCGTCACGTTGACGCTCGGGGCGAGGAACCGCCGCTCGAGCATCAGGATCGTGTAGATCGCCTCCAAGGATCCCGCCGCGCCGACGGCGTGGCCGGTGAGCGACTTGGTGGAGGAGATCCACGGCTGGCGCGCGCCGAAGACGTCGCGCATCGCCGTCGCCTCGGAGACGTCCCCCTGCGGCGTGGAGGTGCCGTGGGCGTTGACGTAGTCGATCTCGTCCGGGCGGAGGCCCGCCTGATCGAGCGCCATCCGCATCACCGCCGCGGCGCCGGCGGGGAGGGGGGCGACCATGTCGTGGCCGTCGCTGTTCGCCGCCGCGCCGAGCAACTCGGCGTGGATCCGCGCTCCGCGCCGGCGCGCGGTCTCGAGGTCCTCCAGGACCAGGATTCCCGCGCCGCCGCTGATCACGAAGCCGTCCCGGTCGCCCGCGAAGGGGCGCGAGGCTTCGCTCGGCCGGTCGTTGAAGCGGCGGGAGAGGGCGAACATCGCGTCGAAGGCGCCGGCGCGCGTCCAGTCGGCCTCTTCCGCGGCGCCGACCAGGACGCGGTCGTAGCGTCCCGCCTTGATCAGGAGCGAGGCGAGATAGATCGCGTGCGCGCCGGTCGAGCAGGCCGACGAGACGGCCCAACTCTCGCCCTTCGCGCCGAGCGCCACGGAGACGTTGGCCGCGGCCGAGGAGGCCATGACGTGCGGCACCGTGTAGGGGCTGACCCGCTTCGTCGAGCCGTGCTTCTCCATCGAGCTGGCGGCGATGTGGTTGTCGAGCGACGAGCCGGTGCCGGCGCCGACGATCACGGGAAGGTCGCTGCCGCGCACTTGGTCGAGCGGCAGCGCGGCGTCGGCGAGCGCCTCGTGCGTCGCCCAGAGCGCCATCAGCGCCCCCGCGCTGGAGGACTTGACGATCCGGCGGTCGGCGAGCGGGCAGTCGGGCGGCGTCGCCGGCGCGCCCGACACCTGGGACGCGAAGCCCCGCTCCGCGAAGTCGGCGTTGAACGTGACGCCGGAGCGTCCCGCGCGCAGCGCGGCCGCGTTCACGTCCAGCCCCGCGCCCAAGGACGACAACGCCCCCATTCCCGTGACCACGACTCGCCGCTGCGCCATCCCTCTTCCCTCCCTCGCCGGGATCGACGTCCATGATAGCGGAAAGGAGGGACGCCGCCGCGCGGGCGGCGTCGCCGAACTGGACCGGCCGCGCCGATCTCCGTAAACTCAGTTCCATCGAAGGTTAGGGCGGGGCCCCGCCCGGCCGGGAGGCACGCGATGTCGATCGAGAAGATCCCCGAGTCCGACGCGCCGATGCTCGTCACGAGCGCGGCCGTGGCTCGTCTCCGCAAGTTCGCCGACGACAACGATGAGTTCCAGGGGAAGTCGTTCCGCGTCTTCATCGAAGGGGGCGGCTGCTCCGGCATGCGCTACGGCTTCGTCTTCGACGACCCCGGCGAGGAGGACTTCGCGTGGGACGTCGAAGGGCAGCCGGTCGTCGTCGATCCGGTTTCGATGCAGTACCTGCGCGGGGCGAAGGTGGACTACGTCAGCGACCTGCGCGGCGAGGGGTTCCTCGTGGACAACCCGAACGCCAAGACGTCCTGCGGCTGCGGGCACTCCTGCGGCGAGTGACCGTCCGCCGCCCGCGAAGACGCGAAGGGCCGCCTCCGGGCGGCCCTCTTCGTGCGCGGGTGGTGCTGGTCTTGGTGCCGGAGGAGGGAATCGAACCCTCACGCCCGCAAGCGGGCGACGGATTTTGAATCCGTTGCGTCTGCCAGTTCCGCCACTCCGGCGCGGCCGCGACATCCTACCGTAAGTTCGCGCGGGCGTCGCGCGGCGGGCCGGGCCGACAATTTTCGTCACCGTTGCCGCGAAAACGAGTTCCCGGCGCGCCCGTCCGTCCGGCCCGCGCGGCCCCCGCGGCGGACGCGGGAGGGACGCCGGACGCCGTCCGCGCGGTCCAGTTTTGTTCGCCCGGGCCGCGGATTGGCTTGACTTGCGCCTTTCGCCCCGCGACGATTGCCATGGAAGCCGTGCGCCGAGGTGCGGAAGGTGTGTCGTTTTTCCGCGGTCGGCGCGGGCGGGCGATGGGTGTTCGCATGGCACGAGCGTTGCATCCCATCTCGGGATCGAAATCGGTCCACTCTTCCGGCGCGGAGGGGGACATGGAGGATTCGTCGATGCAGGCGGGGAACCAGCGCGGCTCGGCGGCGATGATGGCGATCTTCCTGCTCGGGACGCTCCTCGTCCTGACGCTGACGTCGTTCGTGATGCTGGAGACGAACAACAAGGTCGTCGGCCGGCAGCTCGCGTTCTACGGTCAGGCTTCGAACGCCGCCCAGGCGGGACTGATCGAGACGCTCTCCTGGTTCCGCCGCCAGACGGCGCAGCCGGTGGCGGCGTTCAACCCCCAGCTCAACCTCGCGGCGACGACTCCCGTCAACGACACCGACGATTCGACGATCGGCATCGTCCGCGACTACGAGCTCAGCCACACCAACAACACGTGGGCGCGGTACGAAGTCCGCAAGTCGGAAGTCGTCAACATCACCGCTCTTCGCGGCAAGTCGGGTGTCGGGACTGTCTGGCAGATCGTCAGCCACGGCTACGTCTACGTGCGCAACGACCCGACGAAGCCCTACAACCAGGCGCCGAACCGCGTGATCGGCCAGCAGAGCGCCTCGACCGAGCTCCAGCGACTCCAGATGCAACTTCCCGGGACAGCGGCCGTCATGTCGGGCGGGCGCACGAAGATGGTCTCCAACGCCCGCATCTACGCGGTCAAATCGGGCGAGACCGGAATCCTCTACGCGCCCCCCGCCACGAATGCGCCCCAGATTTGCGCCTTCCCCTGCTCGCTCGTCGGCAGTCCTCAGACCGGATCCGTGAATCCGTTCAACGTGTCGATCTCCACCGTCTTCGGCGTTCTCGAACCGGAGCTGCGCGGCATGGCGGACGTCGTCGGCGCGACGCAGGCCGACCTCCCGAGCCGGCTGCCGGACATGTCGCTGACCGTCGTCACCGGGAACGCGACCTTCGACGCAACGCATCCGCTGTCCGGCAGCGGAATCCTCGTCGTCGAGGGAAACCTGACCCTCGGGGCGGCGAGCGCCAGCGCGTTCAGCGGCCTGATCTGGGTCGGCGGAAACTATGTCCAAAACGCCCCGTCGCAAGTCTCCGGAGCGATCGCCACCGTCGGAACCGCGACGTTCCAAGGCTCGGGCGACTTCTCCGAAGTCTCGTACGACGGGCAGATGCTCTCCACAATCCGCCAGCAAATGGGGCAGTACCGCTTCTCGCGCGCCATCACGTTCGGCAGCCAGTGGAGGTGAGGCCATGCTTCGGGACCAACGCGGCAATTCGCTGCTGGAGACCACGTGGGCGCTCTTCCTGTGCCTGATCATCATGCTCGCGGCCGTCACCTTCATCGCCAACTCGTTCCGCGGCGCGCACCACTCGAAGGACAAGACGTTCGCGGTGCAGAAGGCGATCGCGATCCTCGAAGAGCTCAAGGGCGTCGTCGAGCAGAAGGGGGGCGGCGGCACTGCCGTCCTGCTCGACAACTACGACGACGGCGCCGCGTTCAACCCGATCCTGACGACGACGACCGGGATCACCGACCCCGCTGCGCCGGCCAGCGGCAATCTCCCGAACGGCGGCGCTTGGCGCTACTACCGGCAGGTGTCGGTCACGCGGCTGCCGAACGCGACGGACAACAGCGTGCGGCTGGTCAACGTGCGGCTCTTCGCGCGGGAGACCGCCGGCGAGAAGATGACCGAGCTGGCCGACGTCGGCGGCCTCGTCCGCACGATCGCCGACCGCTACCCGCCGACGCAGGTCTACGACGTCTACGCGATCGCCGTCTCGCAGGTTCCCGGCTGGTGGGTCTATCTGGCCAACCTCGTGCCGTTCGTCCAGCAGGCGGTCAACGACCTCGAGGCCCGCAACCCCGGGCTGGAGTTCCGCACCCACTGGATCACGAATCTCGCCTACGGCCGCGACCTCGAGTACAAGCCGTTCATCAACAGCGCGAACGACTCCAGGAGCGACATCAACTGGGTCTATTTCTATCCGGGCACGCTGCCGACCGGCTCGGCGGTGGACCGCTACTACGTGCCGACGCAGTTCAAGGCGGAGGTGAGCATCGACGGCACGGTGACCAACGGCTACGACGCGACGTCGAATCCGCTGTCGTACGCGGTCGCCGACCAGTACAACAACGCGATGCGCTACGACGACGAGCTGAACCTGTACAACCAGCGCAAGGCGGCGGGACTGGAGACCGAGCCGACGTACCGCCTGCTCCTCGACGACATGGTCCTCAACCCGTCGAAGTACACGAACGCGATCCTGATCAACCTCCACGGCGAGTTGATCCCGCTGCCGCCGGTGCGGAACTACTCCGACGCGGCGAAGGACCCCGGGACGACGGTCCCGAACAAGATGCTCAACATCCGCGCGGTCGCCCATCCGGAGCGGCTGCGGTTCAACACCACCGGCCTCTCGACCGGCTCGATGCCGCATCTGCGGGTGCGCGTCTATTCCTACCTCTCCGATCCGGGCTCCTCGACGCTGCCGACGCCGAACATCATGTACGACGGCGTGCCGATCACCGTCTTCTTCCCCAACGTGGACGTGAGTTCGGCCTCGGTCTACGTGATGCCGGGCGGGGTGGACGCCGACGGCACCACCGGGGTGGATCCCTATCCGAAGGCCTGGCTCGCGGCGCCGACCACGGCGTCGGCGCAGCGGATGTACTACACGGTCCAGTTCGACTCCTCGAGGGGAACCCTCTTCCGGCTCTACAACTCGCCGCTCAAGACCCCGTCGTTGGAGCAGTTGCCGTCCACCGGCTACAACAACGGCTGCAGCTGGAGCAGTCCGGCGGGCCTTCCGACCACGTATCGTCTGTACGGCATGGACTACATCCCGACGCCGTTCTCGCCCGACTTCACGGAGCGGCCGCTCGGCGAATGCTACTCGCGGCCGAAGAACACGGCGCGCTGGATCATCGACGTTCCCGATTCGGCGCTGGTCCGGAACACGAAGTACACGATCGAGACGCGCCTCGGCGACGTGACGTTGAGCGACCCGGTCTCCTCGTGGCCCGGGAGCCGCGGCAACCACCCGCCCAACCTCTCCCGCACCTACGCCTGGTACGGCGACGACTCGTGGGCCTGGGGAAGCGCGAGCAACGCGCCGGCAATTCCCCCGACGGAGTGGTTCCAGTACCAAGGGGATCCGCGGCACAACCCGTACGCCGACCTGATCGCGTCGTTCGACTCCACGTCGAACCCCGTCGGCGGCGGCTACAACAACTACTTCAACTACTTCACCCCGTCGGCGAGCGGCTACTCGATGTTCACCGAGATGGCCCTGCGGAACGGGTGGCCGACGGACACAAGCGGCAGCAATACCAATAAGGTCGAGATCGACGTGAACCGGTTCTTCCAACTTGTCCGCACGTCGCTGCTCAAGACGCAGTCGATCTGGACGACGATGACCGGCTTCTCCTACTACTACGTCGGGCTCGGCAACGAGATCGGCTACGACTCCGCCAACGGGTTCGACTATAGCATTCCGGTATCGACCAAGCCGTTCACCGGCTCCAGCGGATCGGGGTTCGAGCAGTCGATCACGAGCGGCGGCGTGAAGATCGTCCGCGAGAACACGAGCAACGGCTGGTGGTCGAAGGCGTGGCTCGGCGAGCTCTGGCCGGACGACAAGTACGCGACCTATTGGGCGCCGTACGGAAACCTGCCCACCGGGACCGGCGCGGGGCGCTACGTCCGGACCCAGCGCGCGAACATCACGACCAACCTGCCTGCGGGGACGAATTTCTTCAACACCGACCACCGCAGCTGGGAGCGCGGCTGCACCGCCCTCTTCCAAATCGGCTCGGCGAGATCGACGTTCCACCACAATTCGACGGACGGCCAGACGGGAAACCTGACGACGGACGGCAACGAGATCGCCTCCAACTACCGCTTCCCGATTCCGTCCTCGGCGACGATCAGCCGTCCGTTCGGGACGACGATCAACAACACGGGCGCCAACCCCGACGGCTTCCTCGACACGCACTACTACGACGGACGCCTGTCGGCCACGGCCCTCGCCACGTACTTCAACCACCAGAGCGGCTCGTCGGTCAACGGCAGCCAGCTCCTGATGCTGAAGGGGACGCCGACCGTCTCCTCCGGAGCGACGGCGCCGGTCGACCAGGCCTACATCGTCGTCAACGGGCTGGACCGCACCGTGTCGAACGGCAGCGCCTTCATCAGCCGCTGGTCGTTCCTTACGCTGATCCACAGCTTCCTGCGGGCCGGCGTGCCCGGCGTCACCGGCAGCGGCAACCCGGTCGTCCGTCAGGTGCCGCAGGTCCGCATCTCCACGCCGAACGACCTGACCGACATCCCGAGCACCGCGACGACGATCACCGTCAACTGGAGCCTCAACTGGAAGCGGTGGGACGGGCAGAAGTACACCAGCCAGTACCCGGACAGCTTCGCCGACGGCAACGGCGTCTACTACGCCGTGATCTACAGCGCGGACGGCGGTTCGACGTGGCGGTACGTGCAGGACGGGGCGGCGGCGACTCCCGGCGCGGCGCCCGATTCGACGCACCGCGTCGTGAGCAGCGACACGACCGTCAGCCGCGACTGGGACATCTCGGGGCTGGCGCAGGGGAGCTACCTGCTGCGCGTGGAGGCGTATCGTTCCAACATGGCACTGCACTACGGCTACCATATGCAGAAGATCTTCGTGAAGAGGTGAGCATGATTCTCGGCCGGCGGCGGAAGGGGGCGGAGGGAGCGCGCGGGCGGGAGCGCGGCGTCTCGATGATCGAGATGATCGTCTCGATGGCGCTGCTCACGGTCGTCTCGCTGATCATGTACGAGGTCTACGTCGGTACGATGCGGGCCGGCGAGTTCCTGGAGAGCCACGGCGACCTGGCGCGGATGGGGCAGGTGGCGCTGAACCAGGTGAAGGCGCAGATCCTGCAGGGCCGGTTCGCCTTCCAGAACGACACCCTCGGCACCTCCTATCTCGGCGCGCTGACGCTGAGCCGAGCGGCGCTGGCCGACGGGCGGCTGCCGACGGTCGATCCGAACGGCGTCGTCGCCCAAGACGACGGAACGACGCATCGGACGGGGAACGCGTTCTTCTTCGCGCGGCAGATCGACCCGATCATGGTCACGGCGAACGGCAAACAGTTGATCGCCGACCGGCTTGTCTTCACCTACATCTATCTCGCTCCGGCGGGCGGGGACCGCCTGCTTGGGGCCGACCGCATCGACATGCTCGAGGCGGTGAGCGCGCCGTACGCCGACGCCGACCAACTGGCCGGCTACGGATCGGACCAAGCCGCGGTCGCCCAAGCGCTCTACAACGCCGGCGTGCAGAAGGCTTGGAAGGTCGGCCAGCCGCTCAGCCAGGCGTTCTTCAACATCAACGTTTCGACCGGCAGCCTGGGAAGCGCCGTGACTTCGCCGACGATCTCGATGACGGCGCAGACCCTGCTCAAGGGACTGAACAGCGGCAAGGTCAGCGGCAAGATGGCCTACTCCGTGGCGATGAACACGCCGCCCGGGCCGATCAGCGAAACCGTGGGCGTCTTCGCCTATCCCGACTCATCGCACCCGCGGTTCCCCGGCGGCTTCGAGGTGCAGTGCGTCGGGCCGTCCGGCGGCCGCAAGGTCGTGATGCGGCTCGTGCTCCTCGGCAACTACGGCAAGAAGATCAACGCCCAAGTCAATTTCGTCACCGCGGCGGCCAATCAGATGTAGAGGAAGGGGCGCGTCGCGTCAGCGGCGCGCCCTCTCCGTCATGTCGGCGGGCCAGTCCTCGAGCGCGGGGTTGAAGTACCCGAAGCGCACCTGCGGCGCCTCCGCGCGCACCCGCTCCATCCAGCGCTCGACGCCGAAGCCGGGGGCGAGGCGCGGCGGCAGGCCGAGCGCGGGAAGGTAGACGTCCGGATCGAGGTTCAGGTTGCGCGCCTGGATCAGCCGCGCGCCGGTCTCGTCGAGGACGCGGCGGAGCGCGTCGAACTCCGCCTCGTCGTCCGTCACGCCGGGGAAGACGAAGTAGTTCAGCGAGACGTGCCCGCCGGCCGCGGAGACGGCCCGGCCGGAGGCGAGGACGTCGTCGAACGTGTAGCCGCGCGGCCGGTGGTAGCGCGCGTACAACTCGGGACGGGCCGAGTTCATCGAGATCCGCATCGCGTCGAGCCCGGCGTCCACGAGCCGCCGCACGGCGTCGGGGCGCGAGGCGTTGGTGTTGATGTTGACGACGCCGCGCGAGGTCCGCTTGCGGATCAGCCGGATCGCCTCCTCGATCGCCTCGGCGCGCAGGAGCGGCTCCCCCTCGCACCCCTGGCCGAACGAGACGACCGGGCGCGGCGCGCTCTCGAGGTGCGCGACCGCCAGCTCGGCGATCTCCTCGGGGGTCGGCTTGAACGTCAGCCGCGGCTGCGTCTCCGGAATCTCGCCGCCGGGCTGGTAGGAGATGCAGCCGACGCAGTCGGCGTTGCAGGTCGGGCTCGTCGGGAGCGGCGCCTCCCAGCGGCCGAGGCAGAAGTTGCGCGCGGCGGGGCAGCAGTAGGTCCGGGCGCAGTCGTCCACCACGTGCTTGACCAGCCGGTTGCCCGGAAAGCGCTCCAGCGCGCGCCGCGCGCCGGCCTCGATCTCGTCCTCGTCGAACAGCGCGACGTCCTGCCGGCGGTCGGGATCGACCCGCACGGCGGGGGCGACGAACGTCCCCCCGTCGAAGCCGAGGGCGCAGTAGGCGAAGAGCGGCAGCGGCTTGGAGGCGCCGAGGCGGCGCCACGGCGCGAGGTAGAGCAGGGTGTGGGCGGGGGGCAGGAAGGCGGCCGCGGCGAAGACCTCGACGCCGTTCCAACTGTCCACGACGCGCGGCCGGCCGATCCGCGGATCCCAGCCGACCGGGCGGCGGTCGGGGAGATGGAAGAGCAGCGACCCCTGCGGCAGCGGGCGGTACTCGCGCGGTTCCGGGCGCAGCCACGAGCCGCCGGAACGGGCCATGGCGTAGAGACCGGGGATTTCGAACACCTCGCCCGCGGCGTCGGCGGCGACGAGAAGCGGCGGACTGTCCTGGGGTCGTTTGGCGCGGCTCACGGGGCGTCATTCTGCGCCCGGTAATGGCCGTCGTCAGGCGGCGAGGTTGCCTTCCGCCGAAAACTCCTTTAAAATCAATATGATCGGCAGCGGGCGTCGGGTTTCGGCGTCCGCGGGCCGCGAAGGGAGGCGCCGCTTGAAGTTCAAAGTGGGAGACAAGGTCGTCTATCCCAACCACGGAATCGGCGTCGTGAAGGAAATCAAGGATCAGGAAATCCGCGGCGAGCGCGCGACGTTCATCAGCCTGCAGATCCTCGCCTCGGACAGCACCGTGATGGTCCCGCTCCGGAACAGCGACACCGTCGGCCTCCGCAAGCTCGTCTCCAAGGCGAAGGTGCGGGAAGTGCTGGACCGGCTCCGCGCCGCGCAGGTCGAGGTCCCGACCGACTGGAAGGGGCGCTTCCAGGACAGCCAGGACAAGATGCGTTCGGGCGACCTCGAGCAGGTCGCGATCGTCCTCAAGAACCTGACCTACCTCAACTCGCTGAAGCCGCTCTCGTACCGCGAGCGGAAGGTTCTCGACCGGGCCCGCGCGCTCGTCGTCAGCGAACTCGCCGAGGCCGGGCGGATCGACGCGCCGGCCGCGGAGAGGCTGGTGGACGAGGCGATGGCCGACGTTCTCGGCGCCGCCGCGGCCCACTGATCGTCGGCGAAATCCCGCGCCGCTTCGACGCCGCCCTGCCTCGGGGCGGCGTTCGTCGTCCATTTTGGCGGTGCGTCGCGCATAATGGTCTTTTCGACGAGGTGCGAAGCTTGAAACGCGCGATCGGCATCGCGGCGGGCGCCCTTCTGGCGGCGGTCTGCCTCTGGCTCTTTTTCCGCGGCGTGGACGGCGCCGCGTTGGGGCGTTCGCTGCGCGAGGCGAACCCGCTGCTGATCGCGCTCCTGTGCCTCTCCAGCGTCGGCCACATGGCGCTCCGCGCCTGGCGCTGGCGCACGCTGCTGGGCGAGGAGGGACGCGGCGTTCCCTACGGCGAGCTCTTCTCCGCCGTCTGCATCGGCTACATGGCCGGCGTGCTGCCGGGGCGGGTCAGCGAGGTCCTTCGCCCCGCCGCGCTTTCCCGGCGGACCCGCGCCCCGTTCGGGGCCGCGCTCGCCACGGTCGGCGCCGAGCGGTTCCTGCTCGACCTGCCGATGATCGTCCTCTTCGGCGGGGTCTTCCTCGCGCTGCCGTCGGGGTTCGGCGGGCTGCCGGCCGGCGTGGACGACAAGCTGATCGCCGAGGTCCGCGCCGCGGGGCTGGTCCTCGCGCTCGCCTCGGTGGCCGGCCTCGCCTTCGTCTCCTGGCTCGCGCGCCGGCGCGAGGCTGCCGACGCCCTGATCGCGTCGTGGGCCGCGGGGCACGGCTCGTTCGTCTGCAAGATCGCGGCGTTTCTCCGCACGCTGCTGCCCGGCCTGCAGGGGTTCGGCTCGGCGCGCGGCCTCGCGCGCCTCGGCGCGGAGACGGCGGCGATCTGGCTCGTGATCTGCGCCGGCATCCACTGCGGCGTCGCGTCGTGCGGCGTGTCGCTGCCGCTCTTCGCCAGCCTGATCATCGTCCCCGTGACGGCGCTCGGGATCGCGGTGCCGACGCCGGGCGGGGCCGGCACCTACCACATGGCGATGAAGCTGGTCTTGGTCGGCCTGTTCGGCGCCTCGGAGGCGGGGGCGGTCGGCGCGGGGCTCGTCGCCCACGCCGCGCCGCTGCTCGTCACCTTGGCGCTGGGCGGCTTCTTCGCGTTGCGCGGCGGGCTCGGGGCCCGCAAGGCCGTCGGGGAGGCGGCGCCATGAAATGCCCGTATTGCGGTTCGGGACACGACCGGGTCGTCGATTCGCGCGAGTCGAACCAAGGGGAGACGATCCGCCGCCGGCGCGAGTGCCTCGGTTGCCGGCGCCGTTTCACGTCGTACGAGCGGGTCGAGGACCTGCCGGTGATGGTCGTCAAGAAGGACGGCCGGCGCGAGCTCTTCGACCGCCAGAAGCTTCTTTCGGGGTTGCTCAAGGCCTGCGAGAAGCGGCCGGTCAGCCCGCGCGCCCTCGAGGAGATCGTCGAGGAGGTCGCGGCGACGGCCGGCGAACGGCAGGAGCGCGAGATCCCGACGGCGGACATCGGGGCCAAGGTGATGGAGCGGCTGCGCGAGCTCGACCAGGTGGCGTACGTCCGCTTCGCCTCGGTCTACCGCCAGTTCTCCGACGTGCAGGAGTTTCTCGACGAGTTGCGCAACCTGATCGGGCCCGCGGGAAGCCGCGGGCGGGAAGGGGTGGCCCGATGAGCAAGAAGACCCGCGGCGCGCAGCTTGAGGTGGCGAGGATCCAGAGCGAGATCAACCGGCTCTTCGAACTGCTGCTGCGGCTGCGGCAGGGGGAGGACGCGCCGAACGGCTGGGCGCCGGCGGTGGACGAGTTCGAGCGCAACGACTCGCTCGTGCTCGAGGCCGCGCTGCCGGGCGTCGATCCGGCGACGCTGTCCGTGGCCGTCGAGGAGGGGGAACTGCGGATCGTCGGCGAGCGGCGTCCGCCGGCGGCGCGGCTGGCCGAGGGGGCGGCGGTCGTCGTCGAGGAGTGCGAGTACGGGCCGTTCGCGCGGAGCGTGCCGCTCGGCGCGTCGGTCAACGCCCGCGGCGCGAAGGCGGTCTTCGACCGCGGCGTGCTGCGGGTCGAGCTCCCGCGCGTCGAGAACCGCCGCGGGCAGTCGGTGCCGATCGCCGTCGAGCGCGCGTGATCGGGAGGTCGCGATGTCCCCCGAGACGAAGAAGAACGAGCCGGTGAAGATCCCCGAGCGGCTCCCCGTGCTGCCGCTGCGGGACATGGTCGTCTACCCGTACATCATCGCCCCGCTCTCGATCGCGCGGAAAAGCAGCATCAGGGCGGTGGACCGCGCCCTCGCCGGGGACCGGATGGTCTTCCTGGCGACGCAGCGGCGGCGCGACGACGACGACCCGGGGTTCGACGATCTCTACCGCGTCGGCGCCGTGGCCGTGATCATGCGGATGCTCAAGCTCCCCGACGAGCGGATCCGCGTCCTCGTGCAGGGGGTCTGCCGCGCGAAGCTGCTCGACCTCGACAAGTCGGGCTCGTCGCTCGACGGGCGGATCGAGGCGCTGGCCGACCGCCGCCCGGCGGAGGACGACGAGGCGGCGCTCGAGCGCGACGCGATGGTGCAGACCGTCAAGAAGGCGCTCGAGCGGGGCGTGAACCTCGGCAAGAACCTGCCGAGCGAGGTCCAGGTCATCGCCAACAACCTCGAGGAGCCGGGCCGGCTCGCCGACCTCGTCGCCTCGAACCTCGAGCTCGACGCCGCGCAGGCGCAGGAAGTGCTGGCCGAGATCGACCCGGTGGCGCGGCTGCGCCTCGTCGCGCAGCAGCTCAAGCGCGAGCTCGACCTGCTCTCGATGCAGCACGAGATCGACTCCCTCGCCCGCGACGAGATCGACCGCAGCCAGCGCGAGTACTACCTGCGGCAGCAGATGAAGGCGATCCGCAACGAGCTCGGCGAGGGTTCGGAGCTCGACGAGGAGGTCGAGGACTTCCGGAACAAGATCCGCGGCCGCGAGCTGCCGCCGCTGGTCAAGGAGGAGATCGACCGCGAGCTGCGGCGCCTCGAGCGGATGCATCCCGACTCCGCGGAGACGGCGACGATCCGCAACCACCTGGAGTGGCTGACCGAGCTGCCGTGGGACGTCGCCACCGAGGACAACCTCGACCTCGACGAGGCCCTGCGGACCCTCGACGCCGACCACTACGGCCTCGCCCAGGTCAAGGAGCGGATCATCGAGTACCTCGCCGTGCGGAAGCTCAAGGCGGAGCACAAGGGTCCGATCCTCTGCTTCGTCGGCCCGCCGGGCGTGGGCAAGACCTCCCTCGGCCGCTCGATCGCCCGCGCCACGGGACGCAAGTTCGTGCGGGTGAGCCTCGGCGGCGTGCGCGACGAGGCGGAGATCCGCGGGCATCGCCGCACCTACATCGGGTCGATGCCGGGCCGCATCATCCAGTCGATCCGCCAGGCCGGCTCGCGCAACCCGGTGATGATGCTCGACGAGGTGGACAAGCTGGCCAACGACTTCCGCGGCGACCCGCAGGCGGCGCTGCTCGAGGTGCTCGATCCGGAGCAGAACAACAGCTTCCGCGACCACTACCTCGGCGTGCCGTTCGACCTCTCGCAGGTCCTGTTCATCGCCACGGCGAACCTGATGGACACGATCCACCCGGCGTTCCGCGACCGGATGGAGGTGCTGCGCCTCTCCGGCTACACCGAGGAGGAGAAGCTGGCCATCGCCCGGCGGCACATCATCCCCAAGCAGATGGAGGAGAACGCGCTGGCCGGCGCGGCGATGGCCTTCAGCGACGGCGCGCTGCGCGAACTGGTCCACCGCTACACGCGGGAGGCGGGGCTGCGCAACCTCGAGCGGCGCGTGGCGGCGATCTGCCGCAAGGCCGCGCGCCGCGTCGCCGAAGGGAAGCCGGCGCCGCGGAGGATCGGCGCGAACGACCTCGAGAAGTACCTCGGGCCGCCGCCGCCCCATTCGGAGGAGCGGCTCGAGGGCGGGCTGGTCGGCGTCGTCACCGGGCTCGCTTGGACGGCCGCCGGCGGCGACGTCCTCTTCATCGAGGCGATGAAGATGAGCGGGGACGGCAAGCTCAACCTCACCGGCCAACTCGGCGGCGTGATGAAGGAGTCGGCCCAGGCCGCGCTCTCGTGGGCGCGCGGACGGGCCGCGGAGCTCGGCCTCGCGGAGGCGGACTTCACCGGCCACGACTTCCACGTCCACGTGCCGGAAGGCGCGATCCCGAAGGACGGCCCCTCGGCCGGCATCACCCTCGCCGCGGCGCTCGTCTCGGTCCTCACCGAACGGCCCGTGCGGCGGGAGGTCGCGATGACCGGGGAGATCACCCTCCGCGGCCGCATCCTGCCGATCGGCGGCGTCAAGGAGAAGGTGCTCGCCGCGCGGCGCGCGGGCGCGAAGCTGGTCATTCTGCCGAAGGCCAACGAGCGGGAGAGCCGCGAGCTTTCGAAGCAGGACTTGGGCGGCCTCGAGCTGCGCTTCGCGGAAGAGATGGAGCAGGTGCTGGAGATCGCGCTGCTGCCCCGCAAGTCCGACTGACCGCGCGGGGCGCGCCCGCTTTCGCGGACGGCGGCGCCGGGACGCCCGGCGCCGCGGGGCGCCTCCGTTTCCCGGTCAGAGCCCTTCGAGCAGATAGAGCTTCGTCGTCGGCGTGACCTCGGTCGTGCAGATGCGGGAGCCCGCGGCGTCGATCCGCACGGCCATCACCCGCAGCAGCGAGTCGACGGCGGGGGGCGCGGCGGCGATCTCCGCCGCCGGCCCGGCCGGCCAGGCGTAGCGCAGCAGCGTGGGACGTCCGCGGCTGGTGTCGCGGGCGAGGAAGAGGGAACGGCCGTCGGCGGAGAAGCGCAGCGGCGCCGCGCCGTCGGGAACGTTCGGCAGCGTCTTCGCCGCGCCGCCCGCGAGCGGATAGGCCGCGACGCCGGCGGCGGTCGCGGCGACGACCGAGCCGCCGTCCGGGGTGACCGCGTAGAAGCCGCGGGCGACGCTCAGCTTCTCCGGCGTGAGCGCCCGCGCCCTGGCTTCGTCGAACCCCTGCACGAAGAGGCGGATCCCCTCGCCGGCGCGCTGCGCGGCGAAGATGATCCGCTTGCCGTCCGGATGGAACATCGCGAAGTGGTAGGTCGCGATCGTCGGGTCGCGGAGGACGCGCGGCTCGCCGGCGCCGGTCGGGAGGGCGACGATGCGCGGCGGATCGTCCACCGGAACAGACAACGCCCAGGCGCCGTCGGGGGAGAGGGCCGTGCCGAACCCCTCGCCGAGACGGACCGGCGGATCGCCGTCCACCGGCGCGAGGTAGGTCGCGTAGTGCGGTCCGCCCCCTTCGCCGGTCTCCGAGACCAACGCCGTCTTCCCGTCGGCGGAGAGGTCGGCGAGCATCGGCAGGTCGAGCACCTGGACGTCGCGGACGTTCCCGCCGTCCACGTCGCGGCAGACGAGGCGCATGCCGCGGTCGCTGATCGCGGCGAGCACCCGCCCGCCGCGGGCGACGTCGTGCAGCGCGACGGAGCCCGGCGCGCGGTAGACCAGACGGGCCTTCCCGCCCGTGGGGGAGATGCGGTAGATCGCGTTGTTGCCGCCGGCCCGCGCGCCGCTGAACCAGATCTCGCCGGTGTCGCGGTTCCAGGCCAGCCCGTCGAGCGCCGCCCAGCCGGGGGAGATCGCGTGGACCTCGCCGCCCGGAACGTCCACGACCATCACCGAGCCGCGGTTGTCGCCGACCAGCGGATGGTCGAAGAAGGCCACGCGGTCGCCGCGCGGCGAGACGCGGACGTTCGACATCCCCGAGACCGCCGAGTAGAGCAGGCGCCCCACGGGGTACTCGAGCCGGTAGGCGCCGTCCGCCCAGCGGACGACGGCGAGCGACTTCCCGTCCGGCGACCAGTCGGCCTCCGCGACGGGCGGCAGCAGATCGCGCGGCGCGCCGCCGGCCAGCGGCATCCGCGCCAAGGCGGAGTCCTTCTGACCGAGCCGCACGCGGATCGCGAGGTCCCCGTCGGGGGAGATCGCCTTCAGCGAGGCGGCGCCGGCGAGGCCCAGGGAGCGCGGCTCGGGGCTTCCGGGCTGGGTCGTGAAGACCTCGGACGGGCGGGCGCCGACGAGGGCGTCGAAGACGACGTTCTTGCCGTCCGGCGCGAAGCGCGCGGTCGTCACGAGGCTGCGGCGGAAGGTGAGCTGCGTCAGGCGGGGCGGCTCGTGGACGCGCCGCCCGCCGCCGAAGAAGAGGCCGGCGGCGAAGAGGCCGACGCCGAGCGCGGCGTAGGGGAGCGCGCGCCGGACCGCCCGCAGGCGGCGCGCCCTGGCGGCGCCGGACACGAACGAGATCTGCGAGCCGGCGGTCGCGCCGGAGAGCGCCTCGAGCGCGAAGGCGAGGTCGCGCGCCGACTGGAAGCGGTCGGCCGGCGCCTTCTCCAGGCAGCGCTCGATGATCCGCGCCAGCGCGGGGGGGACGGCGCGGGCCGTTCCCTGCGGCTCGGCCGGTTCCTCGCGCAGCACGGCGGTCATCGTCTCCACCGCCGAGGCGCCCTGGAAGGCGCGGCGCCCGTAGGCGAGCTCGTAGAGGACCGCGCCGAGGGAGAAGATGTCGGAACGGTGGTCGGCGGGGAGGCCGCGCACCTGCTCCGGCGACATGTAGCCGGCGGAGCCGAGGACCACGCCCGGCGTCGTCGCGTCGGGGGCGATCGTCTGGTCGTCGGGGGAGGCGGGGCTGAGGGCCAGCCCCGGGTTCAGCTTGGCCAGGCCGAAGTCGAGGATCTTGAGCCGCCCGTCCTTGGTGACGAACAGGTTCTCCGGCTTGATGTCGCGGTGGATGATCGCCTTGTCGTGCGCGGCGCCGAGTCCCTGCGCCGCCTGCAGCCCCCACTCGACCGCCTTGCGCAGCGGCGGCGGCGGCCCGGTCTGCAGCCGCTCGCGCAGCGACTGCCCGTCGAGCAGTTCGGTCACGATGTACGGGGCGCCGTCCTGCTCGCCGACGTCGAAGACCGAGAGCAGCGCCGGGTGGTTCAGGCCGCCGACGAGGCGCGCTTCCTGCAGGAAACGGCGCATCCGGTCGGGGTCGGCGACGAACGACGTGGGGAGGAGCTTGACGGCGACGTCCCGCTCGAGCCGCGCGTCGCGCGCCCGATAGACTTCGCCCATTCCTCCCGCGCCGAGCGGGGACACCACCACGTACGGACCGAGCGGCGTTCCGGCGGCGAGCGTCATGGAAATATCATAACCCGTTGACGCAATTCCCGGTCGGCGACGGGCCCCTCCTCGAAGAATCGCAACGTGGAGCCGAACGTGTTGGTCGGGGACCCGTGCGCAAGGCGGCGCCGAGCGTGTTGGTCGGGGATCGGTGCGCAAGGCGGCGCCGAACGTGTTGGTCGGGGATCGGTGCGCGCGCCACGGTTGCGGCGGGGCGGTCCGGGCGCCGACAATGCAGGCGCCATGGAAGCCCGCCGCCGCCGTCTCGCCGAAGACCTCCTCTCCGGATCGGAGGACTCGTTCGTCGCGCGCCTCGCCGCGCTCGTCGGCGCCGCGGGGGCGCCGCGCGGCGTCGTCGGGATCGGCGACGACGCGGCCGTGCTTCCCGGCGCGCCCCCCACGGTCCTGACGATCGATCTCTTGGTCGAGGGGCAGCATTTCCGACTCGACTACCTCTCCCCGGAACAGCTCGCCGTCCGCGCTCTCGAGGCGAACCTCTCCGACGTCGCGGCGATGGGGGCGCGGCCGACCGGCGTCTTCCTCGGCCTCGCCTGGCCGGCCGAGGCGAAGGCCCGCCGCGCCGCGGGGCGCTTCGTGCACGCCTTCGCCCGCGCGGCGGCGGAGCGCGGCGCGCCGCTCCTCGGCGGCGACACCGTGAAGGCCGCGGCCGGCGCGGCGACGATCGCGGTCGCGGTGACCGGAACGCCGTGGCCCGGCGGGCCGGTCTTCCGCGGCGGCGGACGGCCGGGCGATCTCCTCGCCGTGAGCGGCCCGCTCGGCGCCTCGCGGGCGGGGCTCGCGCTCCTCGCCGGAGAACGGCCCCGGCCGCGCGACAAGGCGCTCGCGGCGCGCGCCCTCGCCGCCTACCGCACGCCGCGCGGCCGGCTCGACCTCGCCAAGGCGCTGGCCAAGCGGGCGCGGGCGATGATGGATCTCTCGGACGGCCTGGGACTCGACCTGCCGCGCCTCGCCGACGCCTCGCGCTGCGGCTTCGTGGTCGAGGCGGCCGCGGTCCCGGTGGACGAGGCGGCGCGCGCCGTGGCGCGGGACGAGGCCGAGGCGCTCGGCTGGGCGCTGGCCGGCGGAGAAGACTACGAACTCCTCTTCGCCGTCGCGCCGGCGGACGCCGCGGCGACGCGCCGCGCGCTGGCGCGCGTCGGCGGGGCGCTCCACGTCGTCGGGCGGCTCCTGCCGCCGGGCGGAGGGCGCTGGCTGGAGCGCGACGGCCGGCGGACGCCGTGGCGGCGCGCCGGGTGGGACCCGTTCGCCGCGCAGGGACTCGGCGCCGGATCCTCGCCGCGGGGCGGGCGTCCGCGGCCGGGGGGCCGACTTCTTTCCGGGAACGGACTAGACGCCGAGGCGGGGCGGCGCGTTGAAACCAAGAGACCGCCGTCGCCGAAGCCGCGATGGACCGCGAAGCGGAGCTGATCGCGCGCGCCGCGGCCGGCGACCGCGGGGCGTTCGACGATCTGATCGCCCCGCGCTGGCCCCGGCTGGCGCGGCTCGCCGCGCGGATCGTCGGCTCGGCGGCCGAAGGCCAGGACGTCGCCCAGCAGGCCTGCCTGCGCGCCTGGCGCGCGCTGGGCGGGATCGACGGGGGCGGCGACGGGCTCGACCGCTGGCTGGCGCGGGCGACGGCGAACTTGGCCGTGGACGCGCTGCGGCGGCGGAAGGCGCGCCCCGAGGAGCCGGCGGGGGAGGAGTTCGCGGCGCGGGCCGCGGCGGCCGCGCCCGACCCGGAGCAGGCCGCCTTGGCCGCGGAGTTGGAGGCGGCGCTGCAGCGGGTCGCGGGCGACCTGCCGCCGCGCCAGAAGGCGTTGTTCGTGCTGACGCGCGTCGAGGGGTACAGCGCCGCGGACGCGGCCGCGATGCTCGGCATCGCCCCCTCCACCGCGCGCAACACGCTGTTCCAACTGCGGGCGACGCTGGCCCGGCGGTTGGGGGAACATTTCCCGGGACTCGGCGGGAAGATCAGGCGCTGAACAGAACAGGCGGGCGCGAGGCGGGTCTTCGGGACCGAGGACGCGGAGCGCGGAGGCGGAGGAACGGGGTGGCGGATCGCGACGAAGCAGGTTGCCCGCCGCGGGAGCGGCTGGAGGCGTTCGCGGCGGGAGAGCCGGCGGACGCCGCGCTCGCCGCGCACCTCGCCCGCTGCTCCGCGTGCCGCGCGGAGCTCGTCGCGCGCGACGCGTCGGCCCTCTTCGGGCTGCTCGGGGCGCTGCCGCCGACGATCGAGGTCGGGGCGCCGCCGCGGATCGCCGAGTTGGAGCGCCGGAGCGCGCGGCGTCGGGCGCGCCGGCTCGCCGCGGGCGCGGCGGCGGCCTGCGCCGCGGCGGCCGCGGTCTGGTTCGGGATCGGGCGGGTCGAGTTCGGAATCGGGCGGGTCGAGAGTCCCGCGCCGCGCGTCGTCGCGCGGGGCGAGGCGCCGCCCGCCTCGGCCGCCGTCCGCGGCCCCGCCCCGCTTCCGGTCGTCGAGAGCGTCGACGCGCCGGGGGCGCGGATCGTCGCCCTCGTTCCGCCCGAGGGGGAAGGGCTGACGGTGACGCTCGTCCTCGACGCGCTCGAGGAGCGGCGATGAGCCGCGCCGCGGTCGTCGCGTTCGTCGTCGCGTGCGCGGCGTCCGCGATGTTCGCGGGCTCGGCGCGCTCGGCCTTCGCCGCGCCCGCGGCGCCGGCCGCGCCGGACTGCGCCAAGGCCAAGCCGCAGCGGCGGGCGTTCTTCGTGCGGCATCGGCCGCTCGCCGAAGCCGCGCAGCTCGTCGAGTCGAAGCTCGGGCCGTGCGGCGCCTACACCGTCGCGCGTCCCGCCGGCTCGATCGTCGTCACCGACGAGCCGGAGTCGCTGCGCGCGATCGCCGAGGCGCTCGCGGCGTGGGACAAGCCGCGGGCGCGGATCGCCTTCTCGCTGCGGCTCGTCGCGGCGTCGGTCGCGTCGTCCGCGCCGGTCCCGCCGCCGATCCCCGGCGTGTCGGAAACGCTCGCCCGGCTGACCCGCTACTCGCGCTTCGAGGAGCTCGGGACGGCCCGCGTCGAGGCGACCGAGGGCGCCGAAGTCGAGACGGCGCTCGGGCCGCGCCACCGCGTGCGGCTGCGCCTCGGCGGCTTCGACGCCGAGCGGGGCGTGGCGCGCGTCGCGCCGTTCGAACTGTTCGAGGTCGGGCCGGACGGGACGGCGCCGCGCCGTCTCCTCTCTCTCTCGCTCAACCTTCCCGCGGGCCGCGCCAACCTCGTCGGCGCCCCGGCGCGGGGAGGCGAGACCGCCCTCTTCGTCGCGCTCGACGCGTCCCCCGCGGGGAGGTGAGACGTGCCCGACTACCGTTGCCGCCTCGCGACCGCCGAAGGGGAACTGCTCGTCCGCGATCTCTCCGCCGCGGACGAGCTCTCGCTGCGGCGGGAGCTGGAACGCCAGGACTTCCTCGTCCTCGAGATCGCCTCCCGCTCGGGGCTCGGCGCCGCGCTCTCCGGGCTGCGCCGGCCGAAGCGCCGCCGCGTGCCGATGGGCGAGTTCATCGTCTTCAACCAGGAGTTCGCCGCGCTGGTCCGCGCCGGGCTGCCGATCATCGAGGCGCTCGAGCTTCTCGGCGAGCGGCGCAAGAACCCCGTGCTGCGCGCGGCGATCGGCGACGTCGTCTCCCGCGTCAAGGGGGGCGAGGCGCTCTCCGACGCCTTCGAGGCGCAGGGAATCTTCCCGCCGCTCTACTCCAGCACGCTCGCCTCGGGCGAGCGGACCGGCGAGGTGGCGACGGTCATCGCGCGCTACATCGCCTACGCGCGGACGGTGCAGGGGGTCAAGCGGAAGGTCGGCGCGGCGCTGGTCTACCCGGCGATCCTGATCTGCCTCGCCGTGGTCATCGTCGGCGTGCTGCTGACGTTCGTGCTGCCGCGGTTCCAGGAGTTCTTCACCGGCTTCGGCGCCGAGCTGCCGCCGATCACGCGGGTCGTCGTCGGCGTCTCCCAGGCGCTGCGCGGCTACGCCTTCCTCTGGATCCCGGCGCTGGCCCTCGCCGGCGCGGGGTTCTTCCTCTGGCGGCGCACGCCGGCCGGGCGGCGCCGCTTCGAGGCGATCGTCTACCGCACGCCGCTCGCCGGGCGGATCTCGCGGATGTTCGTCGTCAGCCGCTTCGCGCGCACGATGAGCGCGCTCGTCGCCGGCGGGATCCCGCTGCCGACCAGCCTCGAGATCACCTCGCGGTCGATCGGCACGCCGATCTTCTCCGCGGCCGTCGCGCGGATCGGCGACAAGATCCGCGAGGGCGCGCCGCTCTGGAGCTCGGTCGAGGAGACGACGCTCTTCCCGGACCTGCTGGTGGAGATGGTCAAGGTCGGCGAGTCGTCGGGGAACCTCGCCGAGATGCTCGACAACGTCGGCGACTTCGTGGACCAGGAGATCGAGACCGACCTGCAGCGGCTGGTCTCGCTCGTCGAGCCGCTGCTGCTGGTCTTCATGGCCCTGGTGGTCGGCGGCCTGCTGCTGGCCATCTACTATCCGCTGCTGCAGGTCTACGCCAACGCCGGCTCGGGGATGTGAGGGGACGATGAACGACAGACGCGCGGGCTCGCCCCGCCTTCCCGATCCGGTCGCGGCGACCGAGCCGATCGACGACGCCGAGGCGGCGCGGCGCCGCGCGGAGCGGCTGGGCCTCGAGTACGTGGACCTCGGCGACTTCGCGCTCGACCGCGCCCTCTTCGAGTCGATTCCCGTCGAGCTGATGTTCCGCTACAACTTCGTCCCGCACTCGGAGCGGGAGGGGCGGCTGAAGGTCGTCGTCGCCGACCCGACCGACGTGCCGGCGATCGACGAGCTGGAGCTGCAGCTCGGCCGTCCGCTCGACGTCGCCGTCGGCGCCGCGGCCTCGATCCAGGAGATCCTCAAGCGGAGCGAGTCGAGCCAGCGCGTGCTCGACGAGGCGAGCGAGGAGCTGCGGATCCAGGTCGTGCGGGAGGACGAGGACGGCGAGGAGGTGCTCTCGATCGACCGGATCGCGGCCGACCAGAGCCCGATCATCCGCCTCGTGGACTCGGTCGTCTTCAGCGCCCTGCAGCGGCGCGCGTCGGACATCCACATCGAGTCGCGCGACCGCGAGGTCGTCGTCAAGTACCGCGTGGACGGCGTGCTCTACCCGGCGATGACGCCGCTGGCCAAGCAGTACCACCAGGCGATCATCTCCCGCATCAAGGTCATGTCGGAGCTCGACATCTCCGAGCGCCGCGTTCCCCAGGACGGCCGCTTCAAGCTGCGGATCAAGGGGCGCACGATCGACTTCCGCGTCAGCATCATCCCCTCGGTCCACGGCGAGGACTGCGTGATCCGCGTCCTCGACAAGGAGTCGGCCTCGGAGAAGTTCCAGGAGCTCTCGCTCGACGTCTGCGGCTTCGACCCGGAGACGCTGCGCAAGGTGCGGAAGTTCATCCGCGAGCCGTACGGGATGTTCCTCGTCACCGGGCCGACCGGCTCGGGCAAGACGACGACCCTCTACGCCGCGCTCTCGGAGATCTACAACTCCGAGGACAAGATCATCACCATCGAGGACCCGGTGGAGTACCAGCTGACCGGGATCACGCAGATTCCGGTGAACGAGAAGAAGGGGCTGACCTTCGCCCGCGGCCTGCGCTCGATCCTGCGCCACGACCCGGACAAGGTGATGGTCGGCGAGATCCGCGACGAGGAGACGGACAACATCGCCATCCAGTCGGCGCTCACCGGGCACCTCGTCTTCACCACCGTCCACGCCAACAACGTCGTGGACGTGCTCGGCCGCTTCCTCAACATGAAGGTCGAGCCGTACAACTTCGTCTCCGCGCTGAACTGCATCCTCGCCCAGCGGCTGGTGCGGCTGATCTGCCCGCACTGCCGGACGAAGGTCCAGCCGACCGACCAGCAGCTGCTCGACTCCGGGCTCGACCCGGCGCGCGACCGCGGCCGCGACTACTACGAGGGGCGCGGCTGCGTCGAGTGCAACGGCACCGGCTACCGCGGGCGCGAGGCGATCTCCGAGCTGCTCGACCTGTCCGACCGGATCCGCGAGATGATCCTCGCCCGCCGGCCGGCCGCGGAGATCCGCCGCCGGGCGATCGAGGAGGGGATGGTCCCGCTGCGCCGGTCGGCGCTGGGAAAGGTCTTCGCGGGGCGCACGACGCTGCGCGAGATCAACAAAGTGACGTTCGTGGACTGAGAGGGACGGGATGACCTTTTCCGACCGTTTGGCCGACTGGGCGGCGCGCTCCACGCCGGAGCGGCTGCGGCGCGCGCGCTGGCTGCAGCCGCGCTGGCCGCTCGTCGGCGTCGAACTGCGCGCGGACGCGCTCGTCGTCGCCCGCCTCGCGCAGGGGGCGACGGGAACGCGCCTCGCCGGCGTCGCCCGGCGCGCGCTGCCGGACGGCCTCTACCGCGGCGCGCTGGGCGAGGCGGCGTCGGATCCGGCGGCCCTCGGCGCGGCGCTGGCCGAGGCGCTGCGGATGGCCGGCGCCGGCAAGGCGGGGCGGATCTCGCTCGCCGTGCCGGACGGCGCGGTCCACGCGGCGATCGTCGATTTCGCCGAGCTGCCCGCCTCGCGCGTCCAGGCGGAGGAGATGGTCCGTTTCCGGCTGCGCAAGACGCTCCCCGGCGGCGCGGAGGGATGGCGCATGTCGTGGAGCCCGCTCGGCGCGGGCGCCGACGGGCGGCCGCGCGTCCTCGCCGCGATGGCCCCGGAGCCGGCCTTGGCGTCGATCGAGGCGGCCTGCGCCGCGGCCGGCGTCCGCTGCGGCCTGATCGAGCCGTCGCTCCTCGCGCTGCGCCGCGCGGTGCGGCGCGCGCTCGATCATCCGGAGGACGTCGGGCTGCTCGACGTGACGGCGGGCGGCTTCGCGCTCCTCGTCGAGCGGGAAGGGGTCCCGGCGCTGCTGCGGGCGAAGACGGGGGACGCGGCCTCGCTGGAGCGCGATCTCCGCGCGACCTTCGGCTACTACGAGGAACACCTCTTCGGCGCGGGGCTGACGCGGCTCGTCGTGCGCGCGGCGGCCGACGCCGACCCGGCGCTGGTCGAGGCGGCGCGCGCCGCCGGACGGGCGCAGGAGGTCGTCGCCGCGGCCGGCTTCGGCGACGGCGCGGACGACGACGCGCTGCCGGCGGTCGGGCTGGCCGCGAGGAGGGCGGCGTGAAGCGCGTGGACATCAACCTCGCCGCGGCGCCGTTCCGCAACGACGCGCCGTGGTGGACGCTGCTCGCGGCGCTGGCGGCGGTCGCCGCGCTCTTCACCGCGGCGAACGTCTGGGCGCTCGCGTCCGCGCGCTCGCGCGGCGCGGCGCTCGAGGCGGAAATGGCCGGGCACCGCGCGCGGATGACGAAGATGGCCGGCGAGGCCGCGGCGATCTCCGCCCGCCTCTCCAAGGTGGACCAGAAGCACCTTCTGGCGCAGGCGGCGTTCGTGGACGGCGTGCTCGGGCGGCGCGACTTCTCCTGGACGCGCCTCTTCGACGCGCTGGAGGAGACGATCCCCTGGAACGTGCGGCTCGTCGCCGTCCGCCCGACGACCCAGAAGGGGGTCGTCTGGATCGACATCGACGGCGAGGCGCGCACCCCGGACGCGCTGTTCGCGCTGGAACAGGCGCTGCTCGACTCGCCGCGCTTCGGCCGGATCGAGCCGAGCGGGTTCGACCGCCGGACCGGCGAGGACAAGCTCACCTTCCGGCTGCGCGCCCGCTACGTCCCGGAAGGGGCGCCGCCTCCGGGCGACGAGACGCCGGCCGCCGCGCCGCGGCCCGCGCCGGCGCCGCGCGCGGAGGAGGGACGATGAGCCGCCGCCGGTTCGACGCGGCGCGCGACGGCGCGCGCGCGGCGCTCGTCCTGCTCGGCGTGATCGCCGCGAACGTCGTGGTCTACCGCGGGCTCGTCGTGCCGGCGCGCGCGGCGCTCGACTCGGCCGCGGAGCGGCGGGAGAAGGCGGCGGAGACGGAACGGGGCGCGTCGGTCGCGCTCCAGCGGCTGCGCGAGGCGGACGGCCGCGTCGCCGCGGCGCGCCGCGGCGTGGAGCGGTTCTACGGCGAGATGCTCGCCACGCCGCGCGAGCGGCTCGTCTCGTTCCAGAAGACGCTGCTCGCCGTCGGCGCCGACTACGGCGTCGAGCCGTCGCGGTTCGGCGTCTCCGTCGCCGAGCGGGCCGACGAGGGGCTGGAAACGGTCACGGCGAGCCTGCCGCTCGAGGGGGGCTACGAGAACCTCCGCTCCTTCCTGGCCGATCTCGAGGCGCAGGAGCAGTTCATCGTCGTGCGGCAGGTCGGCCTCGGCGGCGGCAAGGAAGGGGGGCGCAACCTGCAGCTCGGCGTGGTGGCCGAGACGTACTTCGCCGCCGAGGGGCGCGCCCCCGGCGCGCCGCCGTCGCCGCCGCGCGCGCCGCGGCCGGAGAAGGGAGCGGCGCGATGAAGACCGCGGGCCGGCCCTCGCCGGCGCTCCTCGCGCTGCTCGCCGTCGCCGTCGCCGGCGGCGTCTACCTCGAGCGGGACAAGCTGTTCGGCGGCGGCGGGAACGACGGCGGCGACGAGCCGAAGATCGTCTTCGACGCGAAGTTCGCGCCGCTGCTCCAACTCCCCGCGCCGGGCGCCGCGAAGGCCCCGGCGGGCGCGCGCGCCGAGGCGCGGCGCAGCCTCTTCGACTACGGCCTCTCCCCGGAGGCGCTCGCCGCGGAGCGGGCGCGCAAGGAGGCGGAGGCGCGCGAGGCGGAGCGCCGGCGCAAGGAAGAGGAACGGCGGAAGAAGGAGGCCGCGGCGCTGGCCAAGCTGCCGCCGCCCCCGCCGCCGCCTCCGCCCCCGCCCGTGCCGCCGAGCTTCAACTACAACTACGTCGGCTACATCGCCCGGCTCGCCGACGGCGGCTTCCTCGGCGTGATCCAGCGCCGCGGCGGGCCGAACCAACCGACCCGCGTCGTGACGGCGGGGGAGACGATCGACGCCGCCTTCGTCGTGAAGAAGATCGACGTCGGCGCGCTAACCGTCGGCTTCGCCGACCCGCAGTTCAAGGACCGCGTCGAGACCGTGAGGCTGGCGGCGGAGCCCGCCGGCAGAGGACCGCGAAGATGAGCTTCTCCCGCACGCTCTTCCGCACGCTCCGCGTCGCCGCGCCCCTCGCGGCCGCGCTTCTCCTCGCCGGCTGCGCCGTCGGCTCGACGGCCTACCGCCGCGGCGACGAGGCCGCGAAGCGCGGCAACTGGGACGGGGCGGTGCTCGACTACGCCAAGGCGGCGGCGCAGAACCCGCAGAGTCCGCGCTACAAGCTGGCCCTCGCCCAGGCGAAGCTGCGCGCCTCGACCGCCCACTTCGACCGCGCCAAGCAGTACGTCAAGGCCGGCCAGGAGGAGCTGGCGCTCAAGGAGCTCGAGGAGACGATCATCCTCGATCCGGGGAACACCTACGCGGCCAACGAGCTGGCGCGGGTGCAGGGGGAGATCGAGCGGCGGCGCCGCGCGCCGTCGGCGATGGACCGCGCCCGCTCCGCCGCCGAGCGGCGGGCGGAGACGCTCGGGCCGCCGAAGCTCGACCCGAAGTCGAACGTGCGGCTGGCGCTGCGCTTCCCCGACGCGACGGTCGGCGAGGTCTACGAGACGCTGTCCAAGACCAGCGGGATCAACTTCCTCTACGACGACAAGCTCGACCTCAAGAAGAAGATCTCGGTGGACCTGTCGAACCTGACCTTCGACAAGGCGCTCGACGTGCTGATGCTGATGAACCGCCACAGCTACAAGGTGGTGGACGACCACTCGATCCTCGTCTACGAGGACTCGGTCCAGAAGCACAAGGAGCACGACGACCTCGTCATCCGCACCTTCTACCTCTCGAACGCGGAGACGCAGGAGATCCAGACGCTGCTGCGCCAGCTGCTGGAGATGCGCCGCCTCGCCGAGAACAAGAACCTCAACGCGATCACCGTCCGCGACACCCCCGACCGGATCAAGGTCGCGGAGCGGATCGTCAAGGCGAACGACAAGTCGAAGGGGGAGATCCTCGTCGACATCGAGCTGCTCGAACTGGACCGCGCGACGGAGCAGAAGCTGGGGTTCGACCTGACCTCGAAGTCGCTCGCCCTGACCTTCGGCGACGGCAAGCAGTCGGTCCCGCTGAACAACCTCGACCGGCTGCGCCAGTCGGGCGCCTGGTCGGTCGGGCCGATCCCCTCGGTCACGCTCGACTTCCTGCACTCCGACTCCGACAACAAGACGATCGCGCGGCCGCAGCTGCGGATCCTCGAGGGGGACACGGGGAAGATCACCATCGGCGACCGCGTGCCGATTCCCTCGACGAGCTACAACATCAACCAGACGGTCGGCAGCAACATCGTGCCGATCACCTCCTACACCTACCAGAACGTGGGGATCATCGTCGAGGTCAAGCCGCGCGTGCACCACAACAAGGAGGTCACGCTCGACCTCAAGGTCGAGGTCTCCTCGATCGCCGGCTACGTCACGCAGAGCAACGGCCCCTCGCAGCCGATCATCGGCACCCGCTCGGTGGAGACGACGATCCGGCTGCAGGACGGCGAGACGAACATGCTCGCCGGCCTGATCAAGGAGGAGGACCAGAAGTCGCTGAGCGGCGTTCCGGGGCTCTCCCAGATCCCGCTGCTCAAGCGGATCTTCGGCTCGACCGACGACCAGGCGAAGAGCACCGACATCGTCCTCTCGATCACCCCGCACATCGTGCGCACGCCGAACATCGAGCCGATCGACCTCGCCCCGCTCTGGGTCGGCTCGGAGGACAACGTCCAGCTGCGCGGCGTGGCGCGGAACGCGCTCGGCGAGAGCCCGTTCTCGACGACGAACGTGCCCTGGGACGAGATCGACCGCGAGCTGTTCGGCGACCGGCCGGCGGCCGAGGAGGCCAAGCCGGAGGAGCGGCCGGAGGCGAAGGACGCGGCGAAGCCGGGCGCGAAGACGGAGACGAAGAACGGCGGCAGGACGCCGGCCAAGGAGGCGGGGAGGCCGGAGGCGGCCGACGCGGCGAAGAGCGGCGCGGCGACCACCCCCTCGACCGTCGCGCCGAAGCCGTCGTCGCCGGCCCCCGTTCCCGTGCAAACGCCGGGGGCGCCGACCGCGGTCCCCGTGGACGCGGGCGCCGCGCCGCCGCCGACGCCGGAGACGCCCGCGGCGACGACGCCGGCCGCGGAGACGACCAAGCCGAGGACCGTCGCCGACGTCTGGCTGCAGCCGGAGGCGACGCGCGTCGCCGCGGGGGACGCGGTCGCGGTGGACGTGATGGTCGGCTCGGCGGACAACGCCGGCGCGGTCAACTTCCAGCTCCGCTACGACCCGGCCGTGCTGCAGTTCGCGCCGCCGGCCGAGCCCGGAGACTTTCTCGAGCAGGGCGGGACCCCGGTGGACCTGCAGGTCGTCGAAGGGGCGGAAGGGGGGCTGGTCGTCCTCTCCGCGGCGCGGATGGGAAGGACCGGCGCCACGGGCGGCGGCCGCGTCGCGCGGCTGATGTTCGTGGCGATCGCCCCCGGCTCCGCCAACTTCTCCTTCGCCTCGGGGCAGGTGCGCGGCGTGGACGGCACGCCGCAGCAGGCCTCGTTCCGCGAGGCGGCGGTCGAGGTTTCCCCGTGACGAAAGCGCGCGGCCTGACGCTCGTGGAGCTCGTCCTCGCCATCGCCCTGCTCGCGGCGATGGCCGGGATCGCGCTTCCCGTGGCGCACACCATGGAACGCCGCGCGCGCGAACTCGAGCTGCGTCGGGACCTGCGGGCGATGCGCCGCGCGATCGACGAGTACCACTACGTGCTGCAGTCGGTGCCGTCGGCGAAGCGGAACGCGACCGCCGGGGACTGGCCGGAGAAGCTGGACGACCTGGTCGAAGGGCTCGATCTCGGCCTGGCCAAGGAGGTCAAGGTGAAGTTCCTGCGGCGGATCCCGCGCGATCCTTTGACCGGCAAGGACGAGTGGACGTGCCGCTCCTCGAAGCAAGGGCCGGAGGATGATTCCTGGGACGGGCAGAACGTCTTCGACGTCCGTTCCAAGGCCGAAGGGAAGGGGCTCGACGGCCGCCCCTACAGCGAATGGTGAGGGCGGAGACGATGCGCGCCGAGCGAAGGAAACGCGGCCGCGGCTTCACGCTGGTCGAGCTGATGATCGTGGTGGCGCTGATCGGCCTGCTGGTCGGCATCGCCCTCCCGACCTACAAGCACGCCCAGGCGAAGGCCAAGGAGGCGGTGCTGCGGGAGAACCTGTTCATCCTGCGGCAGACGATCGACCAGTACTTCGCCGACAAGGGGTACTACCCGGCGAGCCTGCAGGCGCTCGTGGACGAGAAGTACATCCGCAAGCTGCCGGTGGACCCGATCACGCGCCAGGCGGACTGGGAGGAGGTCCCGGCCGACACCGGCACGAACGTCGATCCGAACCAGCCGGCGGGCGTGTGGGACGTGAAGAGCCGCGCCCAAGGACAGACCGAGGACGGCGTCGGCTACGGCGAACTCTAACCAGGGGAGACTCGAAATGCGCGCTCTCGCGATCGCCGCGGTGTTGGCCGTCACGGCCGTCTTCGCCGCGGGCTGCAACCACACCGACGCCGTCGCCAGCTCGACGTCCAAGATGACGCTGACGGCGAACCCGGGCTCGATCGACCTCGCGTCGAACCCCGACGGGCTCTCGACGATCACCGCCTACGTCTTCGACTCCACCGGCGCCCCGCAGATCGACATCGCCGTGCGCCTCGCGACCGACCACGGCACGCTGGCCAGCGGCGGCGCGGCGCTCTACACCGACAAGAACGGGATGGCCGTGGACACGCTGAACACGACCCAGACCGCGATCGTCACCGCGCTCTCCGGCTCGCAGTCGGCGACCGTGACGGTGACGGTCGCCTCCTCGGCGAAGGCCGCCGCGCGGTGAGCGACGCGCCGCGGCGGATCGGGGCCGGGGAGCGGGGGATCCTCCTGCTGGGGATCCTCGTCGGCCTTCTCGTGCTCGGGATCCTCAGCGGCGTCGCCGTGCAGCGGTGGTCGGTCGTGATGCGGCGGGACCGCGAGGCGGAGCTGCTGTTCATCCAGGAGCAGTACGCCGCGGCGATCTACGCCTACCAGAAGGCGCAGGGGGCGCTGCCGACCGAACTCAAGCAGCTCGCCCAGAAGGGGCAGAACGGCGAGGTCTTCCTGCGGCGGCTCTACGTCGATCCGCTGACGCCGAAGGCGAAGCTCGAGGACTGGTGCCTGCTGCAGATGGGCGCGGGCGGCACGGTCGTCTCGAGTTGCGCGGCCGCGGAAGGAACCACGGGCGGGAAGGGAACCGGCAAGGACCAAGGGACGAAGTCGTCCGGCGGCGACGCGTCGGACCGCGGCTCGAAGAGCGGCACGACGGGCGGCTTGGGGACGACGACGGGCGGCTTCGGCGCCTCCGCCGGCGCGTTCGGCGAAGGGACGCAGCCGGGCGGGATCCAGCTTCCGGGCGCGGCCGGAACGCCCGGGACCGGCGCGGTCGGCGCGGCGATCATCGGCGTCGCGTCGAAGTGCAAGGACCAGGCGTACAACACCGTGCGGCGCAACGAGCGGACCTACGACCGCTGGTTCTACACGGTGGACGACTACCAGAAGGAGCTCGCCTCGAAGTCGATCCCCGGCCTTCCCGCGAAGACCGGGCCGGCGCCGCGCGGCACGACGCCGGGGACGACGACCGGCGGGACGTCCGGGACCAGCGGCGCGAGCGGCTCGTTCGGCTCGAACGGCTCTTTCGGATCGAGCGGCTCTTTCGGGTCGAACGGTTCGTTCGGCTCGAACTCGGGCGACGCGACGCCGAAGGAATAGCCGCGCTCAGCGCTTCCGGCGCTCGAACTGCGCGACGACCTCGGCGTGCCGCGTGTGCGGGAAGAGGTCGAGGACCGCGGCGCGGCGCGGCGCGTAGGCCGAGTTCAGCGCGGCCGCGTCGCGCGCCAGTCCGGCGAGCGAGCAACTGACGAGGACGATCCTCAGCGGGCCGCGCGCCGCGAGATCGGCGGCGAGCGGGCCGAGCCCCGCGCGCGGCGGATCGGCGACGATCGTCTCGAACGCCTCCGCGAAACGGGGCGCCGTCCCGCGGACGTCGCCGGCGCGCGGCGCGGCGTCCTCCCGGTCCGCGGTTCGGGCCTCGCCTCGCGTCGCCTCGTCGAACGCCTCCCGCGCGTCGCCGCGTTCGTGGCGCAGCGCGCCGCGCGGCGGAGGGGGCAGAAGCTCCGCGGCCCGCCGCGCCGACGGATCGGACTCGACGGAGACGACGCGCGCCCCCGCGGCGGCGAGGCGCCAGCCGAGGAACGCCGCGCCGCCGTACAGCTCGAGCAGCGGTTCGCCGTCGGCCGGCGCGGCGGCGCGCACGACTTCCGCCGCGAGCGTCTCCGCGGCCGCGAGGTTGGCCTGCACGAAGCCGCGCGCGGCGGCGGCGACCGGCAGCCCTTGCGGCGTGCGGCCGAGGACCGCCGCGGCGCCGAGGAGCGGGTCGGGCGCTTCGGGACGGACCGCGACGCCGGCGATCAAGCCGTCCGCAATCTCGAGCATCTCCGCGCCGAGCGCCGGCCAATCGTCCGGCTCGACGTCGCGCGGGTTGAGGTGGACGAGCGCGCCGGGGGCGTCGGGCAGGGCCGTCAGCTCGAAGCCGGTGAGGCCGCGCGGCCGCCGGTCGCGGAGATAGTCGCGGAGGAAGGCGTAGACGCGCGCCGCCTCGGGGGAGAGCGCGGGGCAGTCCGGGACGTCGAGCGTCGCGCGCTCGCCGAGACGATGCATGCCGACCTTCGACGCGCCGTTCTCGAACGCCGTCTGGAAGCGCATCCGCGCGCGGTGGCGCTCGGTCCGCGGCGCGGCGGGCGCCGCGAAAGCGACGCCCGCATCGTCGATCCCCGCGGCGGCGAGCGCGCGGCGCGTCCGGGCGAGCCGCAGCGCGCGCTGCGCGGCCGGCGCGATCCGCTGCCAGTGGCAGCCGCCGCAGCGCCCGACGAGCGGACAGAACGGCTCGACCCGCTCCGGCCCCGGCGCGAGGAGCGCCTCGAGCCGCGCGCGCCCGGCGCGGGAGGGATCGGGACGCAGCAGGACGCGGTCGCCGGGGACGGCGTCGTGGACGTCGAAGAGCGCGCCGTCGTCGGCGCGCGCGACGAACCACGAGCCCTCGCCGGGCTCGCCGACGGTCGCCTCGACCAACCCCTCCGCTTCGAACGGCAGCACGCGGCCATTCTACGCACGGCGCCGCGGCGCGCCGGAACGAGCCCGCGCGCTCCGCGGCCGGGGCGGCGCGCCGGAGCGAGCCGCGCTCCGGCCGCGTCACCGCGGATGAGCGAGTTGTTCGGCGCGCGGGACGAGCAGGCGGTAGTCGGCGGCGGGAACGCGGTTCTCCCAGACGCCGGCGAGACGCGCCGCGCCCCAGCCGGCGAAGAAGAGGGCGAGAAGCAGCGCCGCGAAGAGCGGCGCGCCGAAGCGGCGGCGCTTCGTGCCGACGGACAGCGCGCCGCGGGCGGGGCAGGAGGCGAGGCAGTCGAGGCAGCCGGTGCACTCGAACGAGGCGACCGCGGCGCTCTTCGAGACCGGCAGGCGCGCCGGGCAGACGCGGTCGCAGACGCCGCAGTCGGTGCATTTCGCGGCGTCGCGCCGCACCTTGACCGGCGAGAAGCGGCCGAAGATCCCGATCAGCGCGCCGTAGGGGCAGAGGTAGCGGCACCACGCCCCCTGCACGAGGACGGAGGCCGCGGCGAGGACGCCGAGGACGACGAACGTCGCCGCGCCGGCGCGGGCGAAGAAGAGATACATCTTCACGTCGGCGATCCGGTTGTATTCGGATTGGACGAACGACGCGAGCAGCGGCGCGGGCATTCCGGCGACGACGTAGACGAAGAAGGCGAGCAGCCCGTACTTGACGGCGCGCAGCGGAACGTCGAGGGCCGTCGGCGGGCGGAAGTTGCGGCCGAAGAGGCGGCGGCCGAGCCGCGCCAGGGCGTCGGAGAGGGCGCCGATCGGGCAGATCCAGGAGCAGAACGACTTCCGCAGCAGGAACGCCGTCGCGAGGAAGAGGAGCAGCAGGATGGTCGCCGCGGGGTGGACCGCGTTGAGGCGGCCGTTGCGCAGCCAGTCGAACAACCCGACGAGGCCGCCGATCGGCAGGAAGGCGTCCACGCCGGTCGGCCGCGCGGGGAGTTCGGCCGCCCCGGCGCGCGCGGCGGCGACGAAGCCGGCGAAGCGCCAGCCGAGCAGGAGGCAGAAGAAGGCGAAGAACCCCTGCACGGCGAGCCGCGCGCGGAACGTCCTGAAGCCGCGCGGCGACCGGACGACGCCGTCGAGCCGGCGAAGGACGCGCCCCGCCGGACCGGGGCGGAGCGGCGGCGGGATCGCGCCGGTCGCGGCGCCCGAAGCCGATCCACGCGCGCTGCCGGTCGAACCGGCACGGAGCGGCGGCGGGATCGGCGGTCGGCGGGGGGCGTGCATCGGCGGCTCCTTCTTGTCGGGATAAGAATACCTCAATATCCTAATAGCGGGCGGGGCGCGCGGCGCGACGACGGCGCGCCGGCCTCCGCGGCGGCCGCTGTCGCTCCCCTCCGCCCGGCGTGCGATACTCCCGCTCCTTTCCCGGAATCGTCCCGGCGCCCTTCGGCGCCGGCGTCCCGACCCGTTTCCGTGCGCGGCGCGGCGCGCCGGCCGCGCGGACGGCGGGACGCGGAGGCGGGTGAATGGTCGAGCGCGAGCGGCTTCCCAACGGTCTGACTTTCGTCTTCGAGGACGTCCCCGGAGTCCGCTCCGCGAGCGTCGGCGTCTGGCTGCGGATCGGCAGCCGCCACGAGCCGCCGCGCCTCTCCGGCGCCTGCCACTTCGTCGAGCACATGCTCTTCAAGGGGACCGAGACGCGGAGCGCGCGCGAGATCTCGCTGCTCTCCGACCGGATCGGCGGCAACCTCGACGCCTTCACGACGAAGGAGACGACCTGCTTCTACGCCCGCGCGCTCGAGGAGCACCTGCCGCTGGCCGTGGACCTGCTCGCGGACATCGTCCGCCGTCCGCGCTTCGACGCCGAAGAGACGGAGCGGGAACGGAAGGTGATCCTCGAGGAGATCCGGATGGTCAACGACTCGCCGGAGGAGCGGATCTACGACCTCTTCTGCGAGCGCTTCTGGCCGGACCATCCGCTCGGGCGCCCGATTCAGGGAACCGAGGAGACGGTCGGCGGGCTGAGCCGCCGCGCGGTCCTCGGTTGGTTCCGGCGCGCCTACGTGCCGGGGAACATCGTCGTCGCCGCGGCGGGCCGCCTCGGCGCGCGCCGCCGCGCGGCGATCAAGCGCGCCTTCGCCGACCTGCCGAAGGGGACGCCGGCGCGCCGCGGCGGGACGCCGCGCTTCGAGCCGGGGATCGCGGTCGAGCGGCGGCGGGAGATGGAGCAGACGCAGCTGCTGCTCGGCGTGCCTTCGCTCCCCGCGGGGGACAAGCGGCGCTTCGCGCTCCACGTGCTGAACACGCTGCTCGGCGGCAGCCTTTCCTCGCGCCTCTTCCAGCGGATCCGCGAGGAGCGCGGCCTCGCCTACTCGGTCGGCTCGCAGACGCAGAGCTTCGACCGCGCCGGGCTGTTCACCGTCTACGCCGGCGTCTCGCCGGAGAACGCGGCGAAGGTCGTGCGCCTCGCCCTCGGCGAGATGCGCGACCTGGCGGAACGGGCGCCGAGCGCCGAGGAGGTCGATCTGGCGCGCGACCACCTCAAGGGGAACATGCTCCTCTCGCTCGAATCGACGTCGAGCCGGATGAGCCGCGCCGCGCGCGAGGAGATGACGCTCGGCCGCTCCGTCACCGTGCGGGAGATGAGCGACGCGCTCGACGCCGTCGGGCCGCGTCAGGTGCGCGACCTCGCCGAGCGGCTCTTCGCCGGCCAGAGCGCCGCGCTCGCCGTCTGCGGCCGCGTCGGGCGGCTGGGACTGCGCGGGAAGGACCTCGAACTATGAGCGCCGACGTGAAGGTCATGGTGCGGCGGCTGCCGCACGGCGAGGGGCTTCCTCTTCCGGCGTACGCCACCGAAGGCTCGGCGGGGATGGACCTCCGCGCCGCGGTCGAGGCGCCGGTGACGATTCCCGCCGGCGGGCGGGCGATGGTCCCGACGGGACTCTCGGTCGAGATCCCGCGCGGCTTCGAGGGGCAGGTCCGCGGCCGCTCCGGCCTCGCCGCGCGCCACGGCGTCGGCATCCCCAACGCGCCGGGCACGATCGACAGCGACTACCGCGGCGAAGTCTGCGTGATCCTCGCCAACTGGGGCGACCAGCCGTTCGTCGTCGCCCGCGGCGAGCGGATCGCGCAGCTCGTGATCGCGCCGGTCGCGCGCGCCGAACTGGTCGAGGTCGAGGAGCTGGCCGTCTCCGAGCGGGGCGCGGGCGGCTTCGGCCACACCGGACGCCGCTGATGATCGAGGTCGTCGTCCTCGGCTCCGGCTCGGCGGGGAACAGCACCCTCGTCCGCCGCGACGGCCGAGCGGTGCTCGTGGACGCCGGCTTCTCGGCGCGCGAGCTGAAGCGGCGGCTCGCCGCCGTCGACCAGCCGCTCGAGGGGATCGAGGCGATCGTCGTCACGCACGAGCACGGCGACCACGTGCGCGGCCTCGAGGTCTTCGCGCGCGCCTGCCGGGCGACGATCTTCGCCACGCCCGGGACGATCCGCTGCGCGAAGTCGCTCTGGGAGCTGCCGCGCCTTGCCGAGATCGCGGCGAACCAGCCGTTCGATGCCGGGCCGTTCCGCGCGACGCCGTTCGCGATCCCGCACGACGCCGCGCAGCCGGTCGGCTACGTGCTCGAGGCGGACGGGACGCGCGTCGGCTACGCGACCGACCTCGGCCACGTTCCCGCGTCGGTCGAGGCGGCGCTCGACGGCTGCGCCGCGCTCGTCTTCGAGGCGAACCACGACCGCGAGATGTTGATCAACGGGCCGTACCCGTGGGAGACGAAGCAGCGGATCGGTTCCGCCTACGGCCATCTGTCGAACGACCACGCCGCGGCGGCGCTGCCCGCCCTCGCGGCCGAAGGGGCCGCCGTCGTGCTGGCCCATCTTTCCGAGAAGAACAACAACCCGCAGTTGGCCCGCGCGGCGGTGGAAACGGCGCTGCGCGCGGCGGGGCGGGCGCGGGTGCGCCTGACCCTCGCCGCGCAGGGCGAGCCGGCGGCGCCGATCCGGCTCTGAGGGCCGAAAGGAAGTCGAGATGATCGAACGGTACACGCGCCCCGCGATGGGGCGGATCTTCACGGACGAGGCGCGGCTGGCCGCGTGGCTGAAAGTCGAGCTGGCGGTGGTCGAGGTGCAGGCCGAGCGCGGCGAGATCCCGGAGCGGGCGGCGAAGACGATCCTGCGCAAGGCGCAGGTGGACGCGGCGCGCGCGCTGGAGATCGAGAAGGTCGTGCAGCACGACGTGATCGCCTTCCTCACGGCGGTCGCCGAGCACGTCGGCCCCGCGTCGCGCTACATCCACCTCGGCATGACCTCGTCCGACGTCCTCGACACCGCCCTCGCGCTGCAGATGGTCGAGGCCTCCGACCTGCTGCTCGAGGGGATGGACGGCTTCCTCGCCGCGCTGACCGCGCAGGCGGAGAAGTACGCCGACCTGCCGATGGTCGGGCGGACGCACAACGTCCACGCCGAGCCGATCACCCTCGGCTTCAAGATCGCCTCGTGGCGGGCCGAGATGGCGCGCGGCCGCGAGCGGATCGCCCGCGCCCGCGAGGCGGTCCGCTACGGCAAGATCTCCGGCGCCGTCGGGACCTCCGCGCATCTCGCGCCGACGGTGGAGAAGGCGGCGCTGGACAAGCTCGGGCTGAAGGTCGAGCCGGTCGCGACGCAGGTCGTGCCGCGCGACCGCCACGCCGAGATGCTCTGCGCGCTGGCGCTCGTCGCCGCGGGGATCGAGCGGATCGCGACCGAGATCCGCCACCTGCAGCGGACCGAGGTCCGCGAGGTGGAGGAGCCGTTCGGGAAGGGGCAGAAGGGCTCGTCGGCGATGCCGCACAAGCGGAACCCGATCGCCACCGAGAACGTCTCGGGGCTGGCCCGCGTCGTCCGCTCCAACGCCCTCGCCGCGCTGCAGGACGTCGCCCTCTGGCACGAGCGGGACATCTCGCACTCCTCGGTGGAGCGGGTGATCGTCCCCGACACGTTCATCCTGCTCGACTTCATGCTGGCGCGGATGACGCGGATCGTCTCCGGGCTGCTCGTCTATCCCGACGCGATGCGCCGCAACCTGGAGAGCTCGCGCGGCATGATCTACAGCCAGACGATCCTGCTGGCGCTCTGCCGCGCCGGGCTGACGCGCGAGCAGGCGTACGCGCTGGTGCAGGAGAACGCGATGGCGGTCTGGGCGAACCAGAAGACCGACCTCATGGAGGCCTGCCTCGAGGACAAGCGGATCGTGAAGAAGATCGGCGAGAAGGAGATCCGCCGCGCCTTCAACCTCGAGCACTTGCTGCGCAACGTGCCGCGGATCATCCGCCGCGGCCTGCGCGGCTGAGCGCGGGGCGGGCCGCCCGCGGCCGTGCGGGCGGCGCTCGCCGCGGCGCCGCGGCCTGCGCGGCCGACGGCGTCGGACGCCGGGGCGGGGCGGGTCGCTCCCGCGCCGCCCCCGGCGTAAAGTGAACGCCTGCGGCGCCGTACGCCGCGCCGCGCACGGAGGGGTCATGGCAAGAATGGCGACTCTGGCGACTTGGGCGACGCTCGCGGCGGCCGCGTTCCTCGCGGCGCCGGCCGCGTCGGCGGGAGTGGACGTCGACTTCGGCGCGAGCGTGCCGATCGGCGACGACGGCCGGCTGTTCGTCAACATCTCCTCGCGCGCCTTCGACTACGAACCGCCGGTCGTGGAGCGGCTCGCCGTCCGCGTGACCGATCCGGACGACCTCGCCGTCGGCCTGTTCATCGCGCGGCGCGCGCTGCGCCCGCCCGACGAGATCTTCGCCCTGCGCGCCCGCGGGCTTTCCTGGTGGCTGGTCGCGCAGCGGGTGCGTCTGCCGTTCGGCGTCTGGTTCGTTCCGGTCTCCCGCCCGCTCGGGCCGCGGTTCGACCGCGCCTACGGGCATTGGCGGCGGTTCGGTCCGCGTCCGCAGCCGGGGTTCGCGCTGACCGACTCCGAGGCGCGTGACCTGGTCGCCGCGCGGGTCGTGCACGAGTACTACGGCGTGCCGATCGAGCGGGCGATGGAACTGCGCGCCGGCGGCCGCGACATGCGGCGGATGGCCGTCGAGACCTACCGCGAGCGGCACGGCCGACGGGCCGAGCCGGCGCGGCGCGACGGCCGCGTCACGTACCACGACGACCGCGGCCACGACCGCGCGCCGGGGTACGACAAGGACCGCGGGCGCGACAAGGACCGCGGCTACGACAAGGCGCCGGGCCGCGACAAGGACCGCGGCCCCGACAAGGCGCCCGGGCGCGACAAGGCGCCGGGGCACGACAAGGACCGCGACCGCGACCGCGACGATCGGCGCTGAGGCGCCGCGCAGGACGGTTTGACATGCGCCGCACCCCCCATCTTCTGATCGTCGATCCCTCCGTCGTCGCGAGCGAGCAGGACGGGATCGACGAAATCCTCCTCGGCTGGCCGGGCGACGCGACCGTCGTCCGGCCGGCCCTCGAACCCGGCACGTGCCCCGCGCCGGGGGAGTTCGCCGACAGCGACGGCGTCGTGCTCCTCGGCTCCAAGGCCTCGGTCCACGACGACGCGCCCTGGCTGGCCGAACTGCGGGCGTTCCTCCGCCCGATCATCGACGGGACGCGGGAGCAGCCGCTGCTCGCGATCTGCTTCGGCCACCAACTCGTCGCCGAGATGGCCGGCGGCGAGGTCGGCTTCGTGCGCCGCGATCATTCGTCGGTGCTCGGCGTCGTCGAAACCTCGCTCTTCGGCGGGCGGCTCGTTCCCGGCGAGCGGCTGATGTGGGTCGCGGCGAGCCACTGCGAGCGCGTGACGAAGGTCCCGGAGGGGTTCGACGTCGTCGCGCGCCGTCCGGAATCGGACGCCGACATGCTCGAGCACCGCACGCTGCCGATCTTCGCCGCGCAGTTCCATCCCGAAGCGCGCGAGGGGTTCCTCAAACGGCGCGGCGTCGATCCGGCCGCGGTTCCGGCGTCGTTCCTCGAGGACGGGCGGCGCGTGCTGGCCGCCTTCCGGCGTTTCGTCCTCAGCCGGCGGGCCTGATCGGCGCGGCCGGGTAGAATAGGCGGATGAACCGCGCCGCCCTTCCGCCCGACGACGACCACGACGTTCTGCGCGACTCCTGCGGCGTGGCGGCCGTCTGCGGCCACCCCGAGGCCGCGAACCTCGTCTATCTCGCGCTCTACGCGCTCCAGCACCGCGGGCAGGAGTCGGCGGGGATCGTCGCCGCCGACGGCGCCGAGCTGCGCCGCCGCGTCGGCATGGGGCACGTCGCCGAGGTCTTCACCCCCGCCGAGCTGGCGCAGCTTCCGGGGCTTCGCGCGATCGGCCACGTCCGCTACGGCACCGCCGGCGCGTCGTCGCCGGAGAACGCGCAGCCGCTGATGATGCTTCACCAGCGCGGCGCGTTCGCCGTCGGCCACAACGGCAACCTGACCAACGCCATCACGCTGCGCACGCAGCTCGAGCGGAGCGGCTCGATCTTCCGGTCCACCACCGACACCGAGGTCCTGCTGCACCTCGTCGCCCGCTCGCGCGCCGCCGACATGGTGGACGCGGTCGTCGAGGCGCTGGCCCAGGTCGAGGGCGCCTACTGCTTCGTCCTCTGCGACGAGCGGCGGGTCGTCGCCGCGCGCGATCCGTACGGCGTCCGCCCGCTCGCCTTGGGGCGGCTGCCGGGCGGCGGCGCGATCGTCGCCTCCGAGACCTGCGCCTTCGACCTCGTCGGGGCGCAGTTCGAGCGCGAGATCGAGCCCGGCGAGCTGCTGGTGATCGACGACGACGGGCGGGAGCGCTCGCTCTTCCCGCTGCGCGCCGCGCCCCCCGCGCCCTGCATCTTCGAGTTCGTCTACTTCGCGCGCCCCGACTCGCGCGTCTTCGGCCGCTCGGTCTCCGACGTGCGGCACGCGCTGGGGCGGGAGCTCGCCGCCGAATGCCCGGTTCCGGCGGACGTCGTCGTGCCGGTCCCGGACAGCGGCGTGCCTTCGGCGATCGGCTTCGCCCGCGCCTCGGGGATTCCGTTCGACGTCGGCCTGACCCGCAACCACTACGTCGGGCGCACCTTCATCGAGCCCGCGCAGTCGATCCGCCACTTCGGCGTGAAGGTCAAGCTGAACCCGGTGCGCTCGATCATCGAGGGACGGCGCGTCGCGCTGGTGGACGACAGCCTCGTGCGCGGCACGACGATGCGGAAGATCGTGACGATGGTCCGCGAGGCCGGCGCGGCGGAGGTCCACGTGCGGATCTCCTGCCCGCCGATCGTCTCCCCCTGCTACTACGGCGTGGACATGCCGAGCAAGGAGGAGCTCGTCGCCGCGCGCGCGTCCGTCGAAGAGATCCGCGGGCTGATCGGCGCCGACACCCTCGGCTACCTTTCGCTCGAGGGGATGCACCGCGCCGCGGACGCCGCGCCGGGGGCGTTTTGCGCGGCGTGCTGGACGGGGCATTATCCCGTGCCGGTCGTCGATCCGGTGGACCGGCGGCGGCACGCGGCGCGGCTCAAGGAACTGCGGCAGGCGGACGCGGCCGCGGCGCAGAGAACGCAGGCGAACGAGGAGCGAGGCGGATGGCCGACGACAAGAAGCGGGAACTGACCTACAAGGACGCGGGCGTGGACATCGACGCCCAGGACGCGGCGCTGGCGAAGATCAAGGCGCACGTCGCCTCGACCAAGACGGCGAACGTGCTGTCCGACCTCGGCAGCTTCGGCGGCCTGTTCAAGGCGCCGGAGGGGATCGCCGAGCCGGTCCTCGTCGGCAGCACCGACGGCGTCGGCACCAAGCTGGCCGTGGCCTTCAAGGCCGGGCGGCACGGCACGGTCGGCGAGTGCCTCGTCAACCACTGCGTCAACGACATCCTCGTGATGGGGGCGCGGCCGCTCTTCTTCCTCGACTACTTCGCCGTCGGCAAGCTCGATCCGGTCGTCGCCGAGCAGGTCGTCGCCGGCGTCGCCCGCGGCTGCCGCGCCAACGGCTGCGCGCTGATCGGCGGCGAGACGGCCGAGATGCCGGAGATGTACCGCCCCGGCGAATACGACCTCGCCGGCACGATCGTCGGCGTCGTTCCGCGCGCTTCGATCCTCGACGGCTCGAAGGTCGAGGAGGGGGACCACGTCGTCGGTCTCGCTTCGACCGGGCTGCACACCAACGGCTACACGCTGGCCCGCCGCGTGCTGTTCGACGTGCTGAAGCTCGGCGTGGACGACGTGATCGAGCCGCTCGGCGTCACCGTCGCCGACGCGCTGCTCGCGGTCCACCGCTCCTACCTGCCGGCGCTCGACCTGCCGCTCGCGGAAGGGTGGATCCACGGCCTCGCCCACGTCACCGGCGGCGGCCTGACCGACAACGTCCCGCGCGTCCTGCCGAAGCACTTGGACGCGCAGATCGACCTCGGCTCGTGGCCGGTTCCGCCGCTCTTCAAGCTGCTGCGGCGCGCGGGGAACGTGCCCGAGGCCGACATGCTGCGCACCTTCAACCTCGGCGTGGGGATGACGGCGATCGTGCCGGAGCAGGCGATGCCCGGCTTCGCCGAGCACCTGCGGCGCCGCGGCGACGAGTGGTGGGAGATCGGGCGGATCGTGCCGGGGACGGGGAAGGTCTCCTACCGCGGAGAACTGTCGTGACGAACGTCGGAATCCTGATCTCCGGGCGCGGCTCGAACATGGTCGCGCTGCTCGAGGGGATGCGCGCGGGGACGATCGACGGCCGCGCGGTCGTCGTCGTCTCCGACCAGCCGGACGCGCCGGGGCTCGAGCGGGCGCGCAGCTTCGGCGTGGAGACGGTCGTCGTCGAGAAGCGGGCCTTCAAGGGGCAGGGGCGGGAGGCGCACGACCGCGCCGTCGCGGCCGAGCTCGAGAAGCGCGGCGCGGAGGTCGTCTGCCTCGCCGGGTACATGAGGCTGCTCACGCCGTGGTTCGCGGAGCGGTTCGCGGGGCGGCTGCTGAACATCCATCCCGCGCTGCTGCCGTCGTTCCCCGGGCTGCACGCCCAGCGGCAGGCGCTGGAGCACGGCGCCCGGCTTTCCGGCTGCACCGTTCACTTCGTGGACGCGAAGATGGACAACGGGCCGATCGTCGTCCAGGCCGCCGTGCCGGTCCTGCCGGACGACACGGAAGACACGTTGTCCGCGCGGATCCTCGAGCAGGAGCACCGCATTTATCCGCTCGCGCTCGCCTGGTTCTGCGCCGGGCGGCTGGCGCTCGAGGGGCGGCGGGTCCGGCTGGCCGGGGAGGGGATCGACCTGCCGCGGGCCCTCGTCGTTCCGGCGCCCCGCCTGCGCTGAACGCGGCGACCGTTCGCCCGTTCGTCGCGACCGTTGGCGGGGCAGTTTGCCCCATTGCGGCGCCGTTGAACTAACGTACCCCCAACGCATCAGCGGCGCCGCACCCCAAACCGGCGTCGCGGCAAGACAAAGATCCTCCTCTCCTCCAGTCCGCCGGCGGACAGCGATGTCCGCCGGCGGCCGTCTATTCGGGCCGGCCTCGGTCCGCGAATCGGCTCCGCGCCGCGCCGCGCGCGGCTCTCCCCGACGCGGGACGGGCGGCGCCGCGCTTGCTCTTCTTCCGGCGGGAGGAAGAGCGATGAGCGATGTTCCGTTTGAAACGCCCGACGATGTCCGCGGCGCCCCTCCGTCCGAAGCCGCCGCGGCGGCGCCGCCGCGCGAGGAGCGGGCTCGGCCGCGCTGCCGGGAGCGGCTGCTCGAGGTCGGCGCGGCGCGGCTCGCCGACGCCGAGCTGGTCGCGCTGATCCTCGGCTCGGGATCGCGCGCGGCCCCGGTGGAGCGGACCGCGCGCGCGCTGCTCGTCCGCTGCGGCGGTCTCGCCGGCCTCTGCGAGCGCGGCCCGACGGCCCTCGCCGCCGAACGCGGCCTCGGCCCCGTCGGGGCGGCGCGTCTGGCCGCGGCGGCGGAGATCGCGCGGCGCGTCGCCGCGTCTCCGGCCGACCGCCCGCCGGTGCGCGATCCGGAGGAGGTCGTGCGCGAAGTGCGCGATCTCTGCATCGAGCCGCGCGAGCATCTCGTCGGCCTCTATCTCGACGCCCACGCGCGGCTGATCGCGCGGGAGACGGTCGCCGTCGGCTCGCTCAACGTCGCGCGGGCCACGCCGCGCGACCTGCTCGAGCCGGCGCTGCGCCGCCTCGCCGCCGGCTTCGTGATGGTCCACAACCATCCCTCGGGGGTCGCCGAGCCGAGCGAGGACGACGTCCTGTTCACGCGCGCCGTGGCGCGGGCGGCGGCGCTGATGGGGGTGCCGCTCTGGGACCACGTGGTCGTCGCGCGCTGCGGCCACGCCTCGCTGCGCGCCCGCGGCGTGCAGTGGGAGGGGCAGGACGCGCGGCCCTGAAGGGGGCGGGGCGGCCGCGATTCGGCCGGCCCCGCCGGTCTACAATGCCTCCGGGCGCCGCTCCGCGCGGCGCGGCGCCCGGAGGGCGTCGGGAATGAAGAACACGTTGTTGGCGTGCGCGGCGGCGGCCGCGCTGGCGGCGGTCTGCGCGTTCCCCGCGGCGGCGGCGGAGCCGGCGAAGGACGAGAAGGACGCGCGGATCGAGAAGCTCGAAGGGCAGGTCGCGGCGCTCTCCGACAAGCTCGACGAACTGGCCAAGGCGACCGACGACGTCCTCTGGTTCGAACGGGTCGGCGACGTCGCGCTGATCGACAAGGTCACCTACGTCGGTCCGCCGAACCCGAAGGGCGAGGAGATCTACGGCATCAAGAACGAGCGCCATCCGCTCAAGGTCTACGCCTACGTCTTCACGCCGCGGAAGATCGACCTCGCGAAGAGGCACCCGCTGATCGTCCTGCCGCACGGCGGCGTGCACGCCGACTTCACGACCTACCACGTCCACATCGTGCGCGAGATGATGGAGCGCGGGTACGTCGTCGTCGCCCCCGAGTACCGCGGCTCGACCGGCTACGGCCGCGACTTCTACCGCGCGATCGACTACGGCGGGCTCGAGGTGGACGACTGCGTCGCCGCCCGCGACTGGGCGGTCGAGAACCTGCCGTACGTGGACGGCGCCAAGGCGGCGATCGTCGGCTGGAGCCACGGCGGACTGATCGCGCTCACCGCCGTCTTCGACCATCCCGAGAAGTTCGCCGCGGCCTACGCCGGCGTGCCGGTTTCCGACCTCGTGGCGCGGATGGGCTACGCCGAGCCGGGCTACCAGGAAGAGTTCGCCGCGCCCTACCACCTCGGCAAGACCGCCAACCAGGACGTCGATCTCTACAAGCGCCGCTCGCCGGCCTGGAACGCCGAGAAGCTGAAGACGCCGCTCCTGATCCACACCACGACCAACGACCGCGACGTCGACGTCCTCGAGGTCCAGCACCTGATCGCGCAGCTCAAGGCGGCCGGCAAGACGTTCGAGTACAAGATCTACCAGGACGCCCCCGGCGGTCACTCGTTCAACCGCATCGACACCCTCTACGCCAAGCAGTCCCGCGACGAGCTCTACGCCTTCCTCGCCAAGCACCTGAAGTGACGCTCCGCCCGCCGCCCGCGGAAACCGCGGCGCCTCGCCTGCCGACGTCCTCGGCGCGGCGAACGGCGGCCGGACGGAACAGGGACGACGCCGTCGTCCGGAGGTCGACGCCATGAAGCGAGCCCGTCCGACGGCTGCGGTCTTCGCGATGGTCGTGCTTGCGGCCGCCCTGTTCGGCGACGCGCGGGGCGGCGTCGCCGGCGAACGGCATTTCGCGCGCATCGTCAACGGCGGCGGCTGGACGCCGCCGCAGCTCGGGTCTCCGGTCGACCGCGGGCCGTACAGGCCGACTCTCTCGTATCCCCTCGGCGTCACGTTCACCAGATTCCGCAGTCCGCGCGGCGCGCGGCTCGAGCTGGCACAGTACACGTCCAGGAACGACGAGCTGATCGTCCGGCCGGCGTCTTGGCGGGCCGATTGGATAAAGCGCATCGAGATCGGCGGGCGCGCCGTCGCCTACACGGCGACCGTGACGGGCGACGGCTTCGCGGTGGTCTCCTGGGTCGCGTGGCTCGACGAAGACGGAGACGGGAAGTTCGAAGTCCTGTGGTGGTGGATTCAGCCGGAGGAATTCGCGGACTGGCTGCGCGCGAGGTTGGCCGCCGCCGAGCGGAAGAACTAGGCGGTCGATCGGCGTCGCCGCCTCGGCGGTCTTTGGATGGCGGGCGGCGTCTTCGCGGACCGGGCGGCCGCGTCCTCCGCGGCGGCGGCCCGAAACGGGCGGGGGGCGCGGGGCGGGGGGCGCCGCTTATACTCTGGCCGCCCCCGCCGGGCCGGCGGGGCGGGAGAGACGAACGTGGACGCGCGGGAGAACGGCGGGTCGGGCGCGGCGGCGGAGAAGGCCGCGCCGCCGAAGGTGACGCGGGTTTTCAGCGGCATGCAGCCTTCGGGCGAGCTGCACATCGGCAACTATCTCGGCGCCCTGCAGAACTGGGTGCGCCTCCAGCACGAGCATCCCTGCATCTTCTCCGTCGTGGACCTCCACGCGATGACGCAGGACTATCCCCCGGCCGAGATGCCGCGGCGGATCCACGACATGGCGCTCGGCTGGCTCGCCGCCGGGCTCGATCCGGAGAAGTGCGCGATCTTCGTCCAGTCCGCGGTTCCCGAACACGCCGAGCTCTCCTGGATTCTCGGCACGGTGACGCCGATGGGCTCGCTGGAGCGGATGACGCAGTACAAGGACAAGGCGGAGCGCCAGCCGGAGAACGTCAACGCCGCGCTCTTCACCTATCCCGTGCTGATGGCCGCCGACATCCTCGTCTACCGCGCCGACGGCGTGCCGGTCGGCGAGGACCAGCTGCAGCACCTCGAGCTGGCGCGCGAGCTGACGCGGAAGTTCAACAACCGCTTCGGCGAGGTCTTCCCCGAGCCGCAGCCGCTGCTGACGAAGGCGACGCGGGTCTACGGCCTCGACGGCGAGCGGAAGATGTCGAAGAGCCTCGGCAACCACATCGGCCTCGACGACTCGCCCGAGGTCGTGTGGGAGAAGCTCGCCCCGGCGAAGACCGACGTGCGCCGCAAGCGGCGCACCGACCCGGGCGAGCCGGAGGACTGCAACATCTTCAGCTACCACAAGTTCTTCTCGCCGGCCGAAACGTGCGTCTGGGCCGCCGAAGGATGCCGCGGCGCGTCGATCGGCTGCCGCGACTGCAAGCAGGCGCTGGCCAAGAACATCGACGCCGTCCTGGCGCCGATCCGCGCGCGCCGCGCCGAGTACGAGGCCAAGCCGGGACGCGTGGACGAGATCCTCGCCGCCGGCGCGGCCAAGCTGCGCCCCCTGGCGCGGGAGACGATGGAGATGGTCCGCGACGCGATGGGCGTGCCGAAGACGCTGCGCTACGGGGAGGGACGATGAACGCGCCGTTCCCGCCGGTCGCCGAACAGCTCGACCGGCTCGTCGCCGGCGCGGTGGACGTGACGTCGGTCGAGGAACTGGAGCGGAAGCTGACCCGCGCGGTCAAGACGGGGAAGCCGCTGACGGTCAAGGTCGGCTTCGACCCGACCTCGCCCGACATCCATCTCGGCCACACCGTGCTGATGCGCAAGATGCGGGACTTCCAGGACCTCGGGCACCGCGTCGTCTACGTCATCGGCGACTTCACCGCCTCGATCGGCGACCCGACCGGACGCTCGAAGACCCGCCCCGCGCTCTCCCGCGAGCAGATCCTCGCCCACGCCGCGACCTACACCGAGCAGGCGTTCAAGGTGCTCGACCGCGACCGCACCGAGACCCGCTTCAACTCCGAGTGGCTCTCGCCGCTCGGCGCGGAAGGGATGATCAAGCTCGCCGCCAAGTACACCGTGGCGCGGATGTTGGAGCGGCGCGACTTCAAGGAGCGCTACGAGCGCGGCCTGCCGATCTCCGTCCACGAGTTCCTCTACCCGTTGGCGCAGGCCTACGACTCCGTGGCGCTCGCCGCGGACGTCGAGCTCGGCGGCACCGACCAACTGTTCAACCTCAACGTCGGCCGCGACATCATGCCCGACTACGGCCTCGAGCCGCAGGTCCTGCTGACGGTCCCGCTGCTCGAAGGGACCGACGGCGTGGACAAGATGTCGAAGTCGCTCGGCAACTACGTCGGCGTCGCCGAATCGGCGGACGAGATCTTCGGCAAGGTGATGTCGATCCCCGACAAGCTGATGTTCCGCTGGTACGAGCTCCTGACCGACGAAGGGGCGGCCGGCGCCCGGCGGCTCGAGGAGGCCGCGTCGTCCGGCGAGATCCACCCCCGCGACCTCAAGGTCCGCCTCGCGGGAATCCTCGTCGAGCGGTTCCACGACCGCGCGGCCGCGGAGGCGGCGCGGGAACGGTTCGAGCAGGTCTTCGCCCGCAAGGAGTTGCCGGACGAGATCGAGGAGCGGATCCTGCCGGCCGGCGGCGAGGACGCGTGGCTGCCGGCGCTGCTCAAGGAACTCGGCCTCGCCCCCTCGACGAGCGAAGGACGGCGGTTGATCAAGGGGGGCGGCGTGAAGCTCGACGGCGGGAAGGTCGCCGACGAGAACGCCCGCCTGCCGCGCGCCGGCTCGGTCCTGCTCCAGGTCGGGAAGCGGCGCTTCCTGCGCCTGTCGTTCCAGTGAGTCGCCGCCGCGCCCCCCGGGTTGCCGACCCGGGCGGGCGCGGTTAGCCTCGACGCCCCAAGGAGCTGCTTCATGCGCGGCCGCGTTCTCCTCTCCGGCATCCGCTTCCACGCCTTCCACGGGCTGACCAAGCTCGAGCGCCAGATCGGCGTCCGCTACCGCGTGGACATCGCCATGACGACCGAGATCGGACGGGCGGGGCGCAGCGACGACATCGAGGACGCGATCGACTACCGCGTCGTGCACGAGATGGTCGTCGAGATCGGCCGCAACAACTCCTTCCGCCTGATCGAGACGCTCGCCGTGCGGGTCGCCGAGTCGCTGCTGCGCCGCTTCCCGACGGCGGAGAAGGTCGAGATCCGGGTCTGCAAGGAGACGCCGGTGCTCGACGGGATGGTCGACTCGGTCGGCGTCGAGGCCCAGCTCACCCGCGAGGAACTGCCCGAATGATCCTGCGCCGCGCCTACCGCTTCGAGGCCAGCCACGTGCTGCCGCGCCATCCCGGCCGCTGCCGGCGGATGCACGGCCACTCCTACCGCTTCGTCGTCGAGATCGAAGGGCCGATCGACCCGGAGCAGGGGATGGTCCTCGACTTCGGCGACCTCGACGCCCTCGTCGAGAAGCACGTGCTGGCGCGGTGCGACCACCATCACCTCAACGACTTCCTCGAGAACCCGACCGCGGAGTGGATCTCGCTCTGGATCTGGCGCGAGCTCAAGCCGGCCCTGCCGGGGCTGCGGAGCGTCGAGCTGTTCGAGGTCGAGGGGGCGAGCTGCCTCTGCCGCGGCGAGGACGAGGGGGCGCGGTGAACCGCGCGGCGATCGAGAAGGGGGTGGCGCTGCTGCTCGAGGGGATCCTCGACGGGCGCGCGGGGGAGGTCGCGGACGAGCTGCGGCGCGAGACGCCGCGCCGCGTCGCCGCCGCGCTGGAAGACGAACTGCTCTGCGGCTACGCCGTCGATCCCGCCTCCTGCGTGCAGGCGGTGCCGCTGCCCGGCGCCTCCGGCGCGGTGACGCTGGAGGAGATCCCGTTCTTCTCGTTCTGCGCGCACCACCTGCTGCCGTTCCGCGGCGTCGTCCACGTCGGCTACCTGCCGGCGGGAAAGCACGCCGGCATCGGCGGGCTGGCGCGGCTGGTGGACGCCTGCTCGCGCCGCCTGACGCTGCAGGAGGCGCTGGCCGCGGAGATCGCCGACGCGCTCGAGACGGCGCTCGCGCCGCGGGCCGCGGTCGTCGTCGTCGAGGCCGAGCACGCCTGCCTCGCGCTGCGCGGCGCCCGCAAGGAAGGGCACCGCGTGCGGGTCGTCGAGCGCCGCGGCGAGATCGTTCCGGAACTCGAGGCGCTCGCCGTCCGCCGCTGAACGCGGCGCGCCGCCCGCGGCGGGCGATCCCGCGCGCGGGAGCGGCGCCCGGCGGCGGGACGCTGCGCGGCGCGGCCTCCGGCGCCATCATCGTGAACATGTCCCTTCGCACTCGCTGCTGCCTTCTCGCCGCGCTCTGCGCCGCGGCGTTCGCCGCGCGCGCCGACGAGCCGGCGCTGCGCCTTCCGCCCGCCGCGCCGAGCCTCTTCGCGCGGATCGATCCGGGCCGTCCCGTGCCGCCGCCCCGCCTGCGCGTCGCCGTCAAGGCCGACGAGGGGCAGGTCCGCGTCGGCGCGACGAACGGCGGCGGCTTCCGTCTCCTCGACGGCCGCACCGGGCAGGAGCTCTGGCCGGACCGCGCGCCGGGGACGGTCCTCGTCGTTCCCGCGGGAGGAAAGCCGAACGGCGCGGGGAAGATCTACAAGATCCAGGTCGGCGCCTTCCGCGACGAGACGGCGGCGAAGGAGCAGGCGCAGGCCTACGCGACGCGGCTCGGCGCGCCGGCCGAGGCGGCGAAGGACGCGATGCGCGGCGTC
>JAJFTU010000218.1 GCA_021372775.1 bacterium
GAAGGACAGGTCGTCCGGCGTCCCCTTCGACGCGTTCGTCGCCTGCGGCAGCACGCTCGCCCCGACCAGCCGCAGCGCCGCGTCGTACGCGTACACCTGCCCGCCGATCCGCCGCACCAGGCCCGCGCCGTCGTAGGCGTACGCCCCGCTGCTCCAGAGCGCCGTCCCGTCCGCGTCCGTCGCCGTCATCGACGCCACCCGCTCCCCGGCGTCGCGCCCGATCGCCGTCGCCGCCCCGTTCGCGAAGTGCAGCAGCGTCGGCGCGCCGGCAGCGTCGTAGACCACGCCGCCCGCGAGGAGCGCGCGGCCCGCCGGGTCGGAGACGTTGAGGAGCAGGCCCCGCGCCAGCGTCGTCTCGTAGACGTGCGGCGCGTCGATCCCCGGCCGGTACGGCGCCGTCGTCCGCGTCGCCTGGCCCAAGCCGGCAGCTGCGCCGGAACCCGCGCCACCCCCGCCTTCAGCGCTCGCGCGGCGCGACGTCAGTCGCCGTCCCGGCACGTGTCGGTGATGACCTTGCCGTCCGACGACACAAGCACCGTCATCATGGTCCTCTCCTTGTCCGCATCGGGCTCGAACACCCAGATCTCGGCAACGCCATCGCAGTGCTCCGCCAACCATGAGACATCTCTCGAAAGCGGCGCCGTGAAGATCTGGAAGCCCCACCGCGGACCGGTGTGGCGAATGTCGCCAATGGGGAATCTCAGGCTCCTGCCGGCCAGCTCCAGCTCCACGACAACATCGGTGGTTTCGATCTGGGGCGGGACGAAGAAGACCTTGCCGACGATCGGCGCGGCGTACGCCCGATCCCCGACCCGGAGCACGACGCGGTCCGGAGGTGGAATCTCGGCGTCGTTGAGCGCGCACAGCAATTCCACTCGCCGGGCCTCCTTATCGCCGAGCGCCGAGCACGGCACGGAGGCGCAGGCGAGCAAGACGGCCAGCGACCCCACGAACAACGCGCGCACCATCACCGGCCTCCGCTCAGAAATGCGTCAAGGTCCATCTCTGCTTCGTTCCCTTCGCTGTCGTACGCATACACAGTGTTTTTGCCAGGCGCGAGGACGTAATTCACCTCGCCAGCACGAACGGCTCTCTTGTCGTCCCTACTAGGCCGTGCGACAAAGGAAAATCCAATTCCGCCCTTCTGCACAGTATCGTCCGGATGAACGTGGAACTCGCCGAGGATTTCTAGCCCCGCCAAGGCATCGAAGCCGACACCGACCAGCGGTTCAATGGTGGCTTGGGCATGATCCGCCGTGACATCCGTCCATGGTCCGGGCGTGCCGAGATAGGCCTTCGAAGCACCGCTTGTCTTCTTCACGCCGTAGACGCCGCCCTCTTCATGCGAATGGTCTTTTTTCATTCTGTCGACGGCCTTCTGCATGACGTCCAAGACGGCTTGGTCTGGGATGGGGACGACGCCCGCCTTGAGTTGCTCGCGCTGCAACTGGCGGAGCCTCTCCAGTTTCGCGCGGCGCTCCCGCTCTTCCGGAGACTCCTTGTTGCCCGCGTCGGGCGGCGCCCCGTGCGTGTCCGCTTGCTTGACCGTGTCGTCCTCCCCCGTCGGATCGACGCGGTTCAGCGGGTTGCCGCGCACGTAGGCGTAGCGGTTCCACGACAGCGGGTCCTCCGCCTTCGCGCTCGCGTCCAGCGGGTCCACGGTCAGGAACGCCCCCGCCGACGACGCGTGGTAGCGCGCCGGCATGTAGTCGAGGCCCGTCTCCGCGTCCCGCTCGTGGCCGGTGTAGAGCTTGCGC
>JAJFTU010000219.1 GCA_021372775.1 bacterium
CTGGGGGGTCGGCCGATGATCGCCCCGCCGCTCGTTCCGCTCGCCGAGGCCGTCGCCGCGGCGGCCTCCGCCTCGAGCGTCACCTCGCCGTGGCCGTTCGGGCTGCTCGCGCTCGTCGCGGTCGTCTCCGCGGTGATGGTCGTCGCCCGCCGCAAGACGCTCGTCTGCGCGCTGTTCCTCGTGCTGCACCTGCTCGCCGTGGCGGGGCTCTACGCGCTGCTCGGCGCCTTCGTGCTCGCCGCGCTGCAGGTGATCATCTACGCCGGGGCGATCCTCGTGCTGATCGTCTTCGTGGTCATGCTGCTCAACGTCCGGCGCGAGTCGGAGGGCGGGCGGAGCGCGGCGACGACGACGATCGGGATCGGCGTCGGCGCGCTCCTCGCGCTCGCCCTCGGCCGCGCGGCGCGCGACCTCTCGACGCAGACGCCGGACGGCGTCTCCCCCGGCTTCGGCACGGTGGCCCGCCTCGGCGACGCCATCTTCGGCGCCTACTTCTTCCCGTTCGAGCTCGTCTCGCTGGTGATCGTCGCCGGCATGGTCGGCGCGGTGATTTTCGCCAAGCGGAAGCTGGAGGACTGAGTGAACGCCGAATGGTGCCTGCTCCTCTCCGCGCTGCTGTTCGCGATCGGCGCCGTCGGCGTCGTCACGCGCCGCGGCGCGATCGGCGTTTTGATGTGCATCGAGATCATGCTCAACGCGGCCAACCTCGCGCTGGTCGCGGCGAGCCGGCGGCTCCCCGGTCCGGGAGGGACGATCGGCGTCGTGGACGGCCAGGTCGTCGCCTTCTTCGTCCTCGCCGTCGCCGCGGCCGAGGCCGCGGTCGGGCTGGGGATCGTCGTCGCGCTGTTCCGCAAGGTCCGCTCGACCGACGTGGACGTCGCGCGGCTGCTGCGCTGGTGAGGCGGGGAGGAGCCGTATGCTGCCTTATTTGTGGTTGATCCCCGTCGTTCCGGCGCTCGGCTTCGTCGTCGTCGGGATCCTCGGCGCGTTCGGCCGGCTCTCGGACAAGGCCGCGCACCGGATCGCCGTCGGCGCCTCGACGCTGGCGTTCGTCCTCTCGGCGCTGATGGTCCTGTCGTTCGCGCAGGGCGTCGGGGAGTACGCGAACGCGCCGTCGTGGACGGGGATCAAGGCGGTCGAGGAGACGGCCGACCACGCGGCGCGCTTCAGCGTGACCCCCGCGGCCTGGGTGCCGTTCGGCCCGACGCAGCTCCGCGGTTGGGACGCGGCGAAGACGCGCGTCGCGAACCTCCAGGTCGGCTGGACCTTCTCGATCGACGCGCTGACCTGCGTGATGCTGCTCGTCGTGACGGGGATCGGCACGCTGATCCACGTCTACTCGATCGGCTACATGAAGGGGGAGAAGGGGTACTTCCGCTTCTTCTCCTACATGAACCTCTTCATGGCGATGATGCTCACGCTCGTCCTGGCCGGGAACTTCCTCGTGATGTTCGTCGGCTGGGAGGGCGTGGGGCTCTGCTCCTACCTGCTGATCGGCTTCTACTACGACCGCGTCTACGACAAGGAAACGGGAATGACCTGCGCCGACTGCGGGCGCAAGGCCTTTCTCGCCAACCGCGTCGGCGACTTCGGCTTCATGATCGGGATGCTGCTG
>JAJFTU010000220.1 GCA_021372775.1 bacterium
GACGAGCGGATAGCGCATCGCGCTGACGTAGCGGAACGGCCAGATCTGCCCGTCGTGGGTGTGGCCGCAGATCATCAGCCCCGCCCCGAGCCGCGCCGCCTCGTCCGCCCGCCACGGCGTGTGCGAGAGGTAGATCGTCGCGCCGGCGTCCGGCGCCGCGGCCCCGGCGAGCGCCTTGGCCGGCGGATCGCCGTCGAGCTTGTACTGCCCGCGCGCCGTCAGGTCGTCCACTCCCGCGATCGTCAGCCCCGGCGCCGCGGCGGCCGACTCGTCGCGCAGGACGCGCATCCCCGCGCGCCGCATGAAGTCCGACGCGTCGTTCGCGCCCCCGTTCCGGCTGGCGTAGTAGTCGTGGTTTCCCGTTACGGCGAAGACGCCGAACCGCGCCTGCAGGCGCCGCAGCTCCGGCAGCGTCTCCTCGGCGGAAGCGACGTCGCGGTCGAGCAGGTCGCCGACGACGGCGATCACGTCCGGATGAAGCGCGTCGATCCGATCGACGATCCCCGAGGCGAAGCGGCGCCCCAGGACCGAGCCGAGATGGAGGTCGGAGACGGCGACGAGCGTCGTCCCGTCGAGCTCCGCCGGCAGGCCGCGCAGGACGACGGTCCGCTCCGTCACCTCCGGGGCGCGCTGCGCCTGCACGAAGGCGAAGAGGGAGGCCGCAACGGCGACGAGCGCCGCCGCGCCGCGGACGGCGACGGCGTGCCCGCGGAAGAACCAGCCGAAGCCGGTGGCGAGATCGGCGACGAGCAGCGCGCACAGCAGCAGGAAGAGCACGCCGAGCCACTGCGAGCCGATCAGTTCGACCAGCGAGCCGAGCCGCCGCAGTCCGGCGGCGTGGAGGAGCCGTCCGAGGATGAAGGCGCCCCACAGCAGGGCGGCGGCCGCGAGCGTCCAGCGGGCCCCGAGCCGCGGCTGGAGGAACGGCCAGAGCCGCCAGACGACGTAGGCGTGCATCCCCGTCCAGATCGTCAGGACGATCGCGAGAAAGAGCGGCATCGTCGGCTCAGAGCATGTGGCGGAAGGCGACCGGCTCGTCGCGGAAGAGGATCATTCCGTCCTCCTCGCGGCACCCTTCCGGCATCCCGTAGTGGCCGTGCGCGTGGAAGGAGACCGGCAGCCGCCAGACCGAGAAGCCGCAGACGCCGACGACGTAGGAGAGGAGCCACTGCTGCCGCGCGTAGTGGCCGAAGGCGGCGACGATCGCGTCGTGGCGCCGGCAGTACTCCGCGTAGACGCGGCGGTAGGTGCCGCCGCGGGCGACGAAGACGCCGGTGTTGTAGCAGGGCAGCGCCTCCCAGACGCGCAGCGTGACCTCGTCCATCTCCTCGAGCGGCGTCCGCGGGTCGATGCGCTGCGCCTCGAAGAAGAGGTTGTCGGCGAGACCGGCGTTCCACTGCAGGGCGACGACGTCCCGCGGGACGCCGCCGAGCCACGCGATCTCCGCCTCGGTGAACGGACGCTGCAGGAAGGCGTCGCCGTCGGTGAAGACCACGACGTCGTCCTGCTCCGCGCCGGCGGCGTCGAGGAACGAGCCGTGCTGCAGGCAGAAGTTCGGGTTCGGCGCGCGGTCGGACGCCATGTCGAACCGCACGAAGCGGACGTTCGGATAGCGCAGCGCCAGCTCCTCCGGCGGATCGAAATCGACGCAGAGGAAGAAGTTGTGCCCCACGGAGTGGCGGTCCACCCGTTCGATCCAGGGAAGGGCGCGGGCGAGGTAGTTGGCGGTGGCGCCGGAACCGAGCATCAGGCGGCTCACGCGAGGAGCTCCTTGGCCAAGTCGAGGGCCCGCGCCGCGGCGCGGTCCATGTCGAGGTACTCGTAGAGCCCGAGACGGCCGCCGAAGACGACGTCGGCCGGCAGGGCGCGGTAGCGTTCGTAGAGCGCGCGGTCGGCGGCGCCGCCGAGCGGGTAGAACGGCTCGTCCCCCGGCGCGCAGTCGGCGGGGAACTCCCAAGTGACGACGGTGCGCGGCGCGTCGGGGCGCGCGAAGTGCTTGTGCTCGACGATCCGCGTGAACGGCACGTCGGGCGACGGATAGTTGACCACCGCGTTCCCCTGGAAGTCGCCGTCGAAAACGCGGCTCTCGAAGCGCAGCGAGCGATACCGCAGCGGCCCGAGCGCCCGCCCGTGGAACTCGTCCACGGCGCCGGTGTAGAGGACGCGCCGCGCGCGCGGCCGCAGCTCCTCCCGCCGCTCGAGGTAGTCGCAGCCGAGCTCGACGTCGATCCCTTCGAGCATCCGGCGGAAGAGCTCGCCGTAGCCGTCCTCGGGAATCCCCTGCCGGCGGTCGCGGTAGTAGTTGTCGTCGAACGTCAGCCGGAACGGCAACCGCCGCGCGGTCCCCGCCGGCAGCTCGCGCGGCTCCGTCCCCCACTGCTTCTTCGTGTAGCCGCGGAAGAAGAGCTCGTAGATCTCCGGGCCGACCTGGGAGAGGAGCCACTCCTCCATGTTGCGCGGGGCGGCGCACGGCACGCGGACCTCTTCGAGCTTCCGCCGCGCCTCGTCCGGCGTCGTCACGCCCCAGAGCTGGTGCATCGTGAGCAGGTTGAGCGGGAAGGAGAAGATGCGGCCGTCCACGCGGGCCCGCGGGCTGTTGACGAAGTTGTTGAAGCGGGCGAAGCGGTTGACGAAGGCCCAGACCCGCTCGTCGCTCGTGTGGAAGATGTGCGGGCCGTAGCGGTGGACCTCGACCCCTTCGATCTCCTCGCTGAAGCAGTTGCCGCCGACGTGGCCGCGGCGGTCCACGACGAGGACGCTCCGCCCCGCGTCGGCCGCGACGCGGGCGAAGGTGGCGCCGAAGATCCCGGCGCCGACGACCAGAAAGTCGTAGGTCACGCGCGTCGCCCTCGCGGGCGAAGATGCATCCCCGCCGGAGCGGCGTCCAGTCGCGTCACTTGGGGGCGGTCTTCTCCCAGCTCCCGTACATCGGATTGGGCAGGGCGAACCAGGCCGTCCCGAACGGCGCGTAGGCATCCTCGCCCGCCGCGGCCGCCGCGGCCTGCTCGAGGCCGGGGAAGTCCTGAATGTTGTCGCCGACGTAGGCGACGACCTCGTGCGCGGGGAGGGTGGACGGCGCCCGTCCCTCGCGCACCGCGGCGAAGCGCGGGTTCTTGTCGCTGGTTCCGACGCGGCAGAGGATCTGGTCGTAGGGCAGCCCGACGGCGTCGAGGTTGCGGCGGGTCGCCTCGCAGACCTCGTCGTCGCGGTTGCTCACGAGGTCGATCCGCCCGCCGAGCGCGCGGACGCGGGCGAGGAACTCCTTCGCGCCCGGCAGGGGCCGGGCCTCGGCGCGGCGGCACCAGTCGCCGAACGAGGGCTCGACCGGCGCGCCGGTCCGCTCGTGCTCCCGCTCCCACGGGGAGTTGTCGAGGATCGTCTCGTCGATGTCGAGCACGACCCCCCACGAGCCGGCCGCGCGGCCGGCGGCGGCGCGCTCGACCGCGGCGGCGGCGGTGCGGTACGTCTCGAGATAGATCGCGCGCCGCTCGGCGGCATAGCCGAACCAGCGCATGCCGGAACTGATCGGGGCGGCCTTGGCCGCGGGGACGGCGGCCGACGGAACCGCCGTCGGCGCGGACGCCGCGGCCGGCGCGGACGCCGCGGGCGGGACGGCGGCGGGGCGCGTCGTCGAGGCGAGGCAACCGGCGCAGAGCAAGGCGGCGGCGAGCGCCGCGAAACGGGCGACCTTCATGCGTCCTCCTCCGCCGCGACGCGCGGCGGCCGGCCCAAGAGCCAGAGAAGTTCGGCGAGCACCATCGCCGTCGCGCCCCAGACCTTGTCCTGGCCGACGCGAAAGTACGGGATTCGATAATCGACGCCGCCGACGGCGCGCCGCTCGACGCCGAGCGACGCGGGATCGGCGAGAAGCGCGAGCGGCGCCTCGACGATCCGCGCGACCTCTTCCGGCTGGGGGCGCCAGCGTTCGGGGGGCGCGGCGCAGAGCGCGGCGAACGGATGGAGGCCGAAGCCGCTCACCGGGATGTAGAGCGGCGAGAGAGGCGCGACGATCCGCGCCGCTCCGGCCGGCAGGCCAACCTCCTCCGCCGCCTCGCGCAGCGCCGCTTGGGGGATCGTCTCGCCGTCCTCGACGCGCCCGCCGGGGAAGGAGATCTGTCCCGCGTGCCGGCGCAGCGCGACGCCGCGAACCGTGAGAAGCACCGCCGGCCCCGCGCCGCGGTCGAGCAGCAGGACCAGCGCCGCGGCCGGTCGGGCGTCGGCGGCGAGGACGCCGGGATCCCATCCGGGGCGCGGCGCGGGGGCGAGCAGTTCGTGCGCCGCCCCGCCGGGGAGACCGGCTGCGCGCGCGAGGATCGCGCCCACGTCGCCGAGGGTGGCGGGCCACCCCGGCGCGATCTCGTTCGCGCCGTCCATGCCTGCATTGTGCCGCACAACGTCCCGGGAGACAGCCGCGCCGACGACGCGGCCCCGCGGAAGCGGCGCGCCGGGGACGAGCCGGCCGAGGCACGCGGAGACGCGTCGCTCGAAGCGACATCGTTCTCGGCGGCTCGATCGGCGCGACGAGCGGCGACTGCGGCGACGGCGGAGAGGGACCGCGCTTGCTAGGGTTTCCTCATGAGAAACGGAGCCCGCCTGACCGTCGTCGCCCTGCTGTCCATCGCCTCGATCGCCCTCGAGATCGTTTGGACGCGCGTCTTCTCGGCCGAGTTCTTCTACACGTTCGCCTTCCTCGTCCTCTCCCTCGCCGTGCTGGGATTGGGCCTGGGGGCGCTCGCCGTGCGGCTTTGGCCGCGCGCGCTGCGAGAGGAACGGCTGCCGTGGATCCTCTTCGGCGCGGGGCTCGCCGCCCTCGCCGGACCGCCGGCGACGCTCGCCCTGCGGATCGAGTTCGGCAAGGTCTTCCTGAGCCTCGCGATGCTGGCCCGCTTCGTCCCCGCGCTGCTGCTTCTCGCCGCGCCGTTCTTCCTCGTCGGCGCGGCGCTGGCGCTGATCTTCAAGAAGCACCACGCGGAGATGCCGCGCGTCTACATGGCCGACCTGCTCGGCGCGGCCGGCGGCGCCGCCCTCGCCGTCGCCGCGATGAACCTCGTCGGCGTCCCGGCCGCGACCTCGCTCGCCGCGGTCCCCCTGATCCTCGCCGGCGCGCTGTGGGAGCGGCGGCTGCGCGCGACGCACGCCGCGGCGCTGGCCCTCGCGGCGACGCTCGCCTGCTTCGGCGGCGGCCTGCCCGACGTGCGGAAGCAGATCGCCGCGCCGGTGATCGAGGAGCATTGGGACGCCGTGGCGCGGATCAAGATCCAGGAGATCGCGCTCGACTACCGCAACATCAACATCGACAACGCCGCGAACACGCCGGTGGAGCGGTTCGACGGCGACTATTCCGGCCGTCTCGCCAAGCAGGAGCGCGGGCGGTTCGACGCGATGGGACTCGTCGCGGCGCGGCCCCGCTTCGTCGTCGGCTCGATCGGCGCGGGCGGCGGCGCGGAGGTGCTCGAGGCGCTGATCGCGGGGACCGGCGAAGTCCACGCGATCGAGGTCAACGGGACGATCAACCGGCTGATGGAGAGCGGCTCGCTCTCCGACTTCTCGGGGCGGATCTACCGCGATCCGCGGGTCCGGGTCGTGACCGAGGACGCCCGGAGCTACCTCCGGCCCCGCCGCGGCCAGTTCGACCTGCTGGTTTCGTCCAGCTCCAACTCCTTCGCCGCCCTCTCCTCCGGCGCCTTCGCCCTCTCCGAGAACTACCTCTTCACCACCGACGCCTTCGAGGACTTCCTTCGCGCGCTCAAGCCGGACGGGTTCCTCGTGATGGAGCACCAGTTCTACATTCCGCGCGCCGTCGGCGAGGCGCTCGACGCGCTGCGGCGGATCGGCGTCGCCGACCCGGCGCGGCACCTCGCCGTCTACGACCTGCCGAAGGCGCGGCGCAAGGTGCTGCTGCTCGGCCGCGCGCCGCTCGCGCCGCGCGACCTCGACGTTCTCTTCGGGCCGATCGCCGCGCTGAAGGCGGAACAGACGAAAGTGCTCTTCCCGCGGCCGGCGGACGACGCCGCGCCGCCGCACCTGCTCGCCCGCGTCGTGACGAGCGGCTGGGAGAGCGTCGCGGCCGAGGCGCCGATCGACCTCGCCCCCTGCACCGACGACCGCCCGTTCGTCGCCCAGATGGGGCTGATGCGGAACCTCTCCTTCTCCAAGCTGACGAAGGTGCCGGACCTCGAGATCCAGGGGTTCCCGCTGGCCAAGCTGCTGGTGCTGACGGTCCTCGGCGTCGTCGCCCTGACCGTCCTCCCCGCGCTCTTCCTCCCCTACCTGCGCAAGGGACCGGCGCTCCGCGCCGCGCCGTGGCTCTACTTCTTCGCCATCGGCGTCGGCTTCATGGTCGTCGAGGTCGTGCTGCTGCAGCAGTTCACGCTCTTCGTCGGGTCGTCGGCCTACACGCTGGCGACGATCCTGCTCGCGCTCCTCTTCGCCTCCGGCGTCGGGGCGCGGTTCGCGGCGCGGCTCCCCGACTGGGCGCCGTTCGCCGGGATCTGCGGCTTCGTGCTGCTGGACGTCCTCGCCTTCCACGGCTTCGCGTCCGCGCTGGCCGGCCTCCCCGCCTGGGGGCGGATGGTCGCCGCCGCCGCGGCGATCTTCCCGCTCGGCTTCTTCATGGGGATGCCGTTCCCGAAGGCCGCGCTCCGCGTCGGCGAACTGGTGGACTGGGGCTTCGCCGTCAACGGCGTCGCCTCGGTCGTCGGCTCGACCGCGATCCTGCTCGTTTCGATGCAGTTCGGCTTCCGCGCCGCCCTGCTCGTCGGCGCCGCCTTCTACCTCGCCGCGCTGGGCCTGATCTCCTTCCGCGCCGGCTGGACGGCGCGGGCGGACGGGACGGACGGGGCGCGCCCCGCGGAGACGCCGCAGGCAGGGTAGAATCAGCGGCTGTGCGGACGGAGACGATGGTCGGCGAATCGCTGAAGCAGTACTCGATCGAATCGCTGCTCGGGCGGGGCGGCATGGGGGCGGTCTACCGCGCCCGCGACACGCGCCTCAACCGGGCGGTGGCGATCAAGGTCCTCTCCGCGGACGTGACGGCCGATCCGGACCGGCGGCGCCGGTTCATGCGCGAGGCGCAGGCCGCGGCGGCGGTCACCCATCCGGCGATCGCCCAGATCTACGACGTCGACGAACAGGACGGCGTGATCTTCATCGCGATGGAGCTCGTCGAGGGGAAGACCGCGCGGCAGCTCGTCGCCGGGCGCGAGCTCGACCTGCTCGGCGCGCTCGACGTCGCGGCGCAGGTCGCCGACGGGCTGGGCAAGGCGCACGAGGCGGGGATCGTCCACCGCGACGTGAAGTCCGACAACGTCATGGTCACGCCCGAGGGGCACGCCAAGCTGCTCGACTTCGGCCTCGCCAAGCTGGTCGAGCCGGAGGTGGCCGACGGCGCGGACGCGGCGGACACGCCGACCGTCGGCGTCTCGACGGCGCAGACGCAGGCGGGGATGGTCCTCGGCACGATCGCCTACATGAGCCCCGAGCAGGCCCGCGGGCGGGCGGTGGACCACCGCAGCGACATCTTCTCCCTCGGCGTGATGATCTACGAGCTGGCCACCGGGCAGATGCCGTTCGCCGGCGCGAGCCCGTTGGACACGATGCACGCGATCGCCTTCGAGGAGTCGCGTCCGGTCACGGAGATCAAGCCCGGGCTGCCGCCGGAGCTGCAGCGGATCATCACCCGCTGCCTGCGCAAGCGGCCGCAGGACCGCTATCAGTCCACGCGCGAGCTGGCGGACGATCTGAAGCGTCTTCGGGCCGACACGGAATCGGGCAAGACCCGCGCGCTGCCGCTCTCGCAGCGGATGGCCGACTGGATGTCGCCGCTGCGGCACGTGCGGATGGGCGGCATGGCCTGGATCGTCGGGGCGTTGCTCATCGGCGCCGGGGCGACGACCGTCCTGCTCTACGTGACGAGCGGCAAGGCCGGGTCGCTGGTCGTCCTCGCGCTCGTGCTGCTGTGGGCCTACCGCCGTCTGCGGCGGCAGCGAGTGCGGGTGCTGCAGAAGATCGTCGGGCGTCTGCGCCGCAATCCGGCGGTGAAGCTGGTGCAGTGCCAAGGGCAGACGCTGACGGTCGCGGTGGACCAGACGGACGCGGCGATCTTCCCCAAGATCCACGAGATCGTGGACGACGCCAACCGGCGTCTCTACTTCGGGGATGATCTGACCGCGGCGATCCGCGACGATCTCACGGTCGAGGAGCTGCGGACGCTGCTTCAGCAGCCCGGGGTGCTGTACGTGCGCAAGGACGTGCTCAATTCGCGTCCGCCGGCGACGCCTTCCGTTCCGCCGCCGCCTCCCGACAGCAACCGCGTTTCCGGCGTTCACTAAGGGGTTCGCGGACGAAAGGCGCGCGGGTCTTGGGGCGCCGTCTGTTCGCGGACGAACGGCCCGCGGGTCTTGCGGCGCCGTCGGTCAAGGCACGACGACACGTAGGGGAGGCTGGCGCGTCCCGACGATCGTGACCGCGCTCGAGATTCCTCCGCGCCTGCCTCCCGACGTGATGAACGCGACACCTTGCCTTTGACGACGAAAGGCAGTGATGCGCGAGGTCCACGTCGGGCGGCAGGCGCGGTGGGGCGCCGTTGTTTCGACGATCATCGGAGCGCGCCAGCCGCCCTTACGGAATTTTCGGTGATTGAATTTCGGCGATCGGAGATGATGCGCCGCGCGGCGCCGGAAGGGCGCCGCGCGGCGGATCGAACGATCAGTCGACGAGAAGACGGATCTCGGACACGGCGCGGACGCCGCGGTCCACGTAGAAGTCGCCGGTCGCGACGACCGCGAAACGGCCGGCCCCGCCATCCAGCGGCTTCCCGTCGCAGGCGTCGGCCAACAGCACCGGCGAGCCCGTCGGGAAGAAAACCTCCGTGCCGGAGAAGGCCGACCGGTAGCCGTCGGCCGCCGTCACGAGGACGAACACGCGCCGCGGATCGGCGCCCTTCGGCAGCAGCGGACGCACGACGTCGGCGAGATCGGCGCCGCGCCACACGTGCACGCCGCGGTAGCCGCGCCCTTCGCCGAACGACGCCTCGCGCCACGACCGGGGCGCGAACCGCGCGAACTCCTTCGCGCCGAGCGCGGCCGCCGGACCGTTCGGACCGACGAGCGCCGCCGACTCCGCCCTGGCGTCCTTCTTCGCCTTGGCCTTGTCCAGCGCCACGCCGGCCTGCCGCACGCGGATCGAGACGACGTCCTCGACGAACCGCGCCGGCCAGAGGTCGCCCGAGTCGGCGACGACGATCCCGCGCGGGGCGTCGAGCGCCGGACGCGCCTTGCCGTCGTGGCAGTTCGCGCAGCCCGCCGCGGCCGGCGGCAACTCCTCGTCCGCGCCGCGGAACGCCGCGCCGTCGAACCCGACGTCGGCGTGGTGGTGCGGCCAGACGAAGCGGCGCGCCGCCGCGACGACGACCCGCTGCGGGTCGCGCCCGAGGAAGATCTCGCCGTAGGAGAAGAGGGCCTTCTCCCCCTTCGCGCCGACCACCTCGACCAGCGTGTCGAGCGGGCGGTTGAAGCCGTCGTCGGTCGTCTTGCGCACGTCGGCCGCGTCGAGCAGGTCGCGCAGGCCGGCGCCGCGGAGCTCGACGGAGGCGCGGTAGGCGCCGTCGGCGCCCGACGTCTTCACCTTCCTCGCCGCCGTCGGCAGGGACGCCAAGCGGGCCGCGTCGAGAACGCCCGGCTTGGCCACCGCCCCCTCGATCTTCGCCGCAGGCGAAGCCTGCGGCTCGGGGCCGGGCTTCGCCGCCTGCGCGACGGCGGCGACCGCCGCCGCCGCGGCGAGGACCGCGGCGACGGCGAAGGCCGCCCCTCTCACAGCTTCACCACGAGGCCGCCGAAGAACATCCGCCCGGCGGCGGGATACATGTAGTCGTAGAGGTAGTCGCGGTCGAACAGGTTGCGCGCCTCGACGTACACCTCGGCGCCGCGGCCCAGATCGACGCCGACCCGCGCGTTCCACAGCATGTAGCCGCCGATCTTCTTCGCCGGATCGGTCGGGTAGTGCGGCGTCGGCAGGGCGGTGAAGACCTCGCCCATGTAGAGGCCGCCGACGTCGAGGTGCGCCCGCCGCCAGGGCAGCCGCCAGGCGAGGTCGAGCGTCGCGCTGTGCGCCGGGACGTTGATCACGTCGTCGGTCACGCGGTTGTCGTCCACGTCGATCGCGTGGTTGTAGGTGTAGGTGAACGCCAGGTGCAGCGGCGCGGCGACGTCGCCCTCGATCAGGGTCTCGAAGCCGGTCATGTGCGCTTCGCCGTAGTTCTGGTAGGTGTTGAGGACGTTGGAGCCGTCGCGCGAGATCATGTCCTTGACCGCGTAGCGGAAGAGCGACGCCTCGAAGCGGCCGTTCTCGGCGAACGTCCGGCCGTAGCCGAACGAAAGGTTGAAGCTCTTCTCCGGGTCGAGGTCGGTGTTGCCGCCCTTGCTGGAGTAGAGCTGCTGCAGCGTCGGGAAGCGCGACTTCTTGGCCGCGGCGACGAACAGCCGCTGCCCTTCGCCGAGCGAGTACTGCGCGGTCAGCGTGCCGCCGAAGGCGTTGGTGCTCGGCGTGGCGCGCGGGTCCTGGCGGACGAAGGCGCCGGTGTTCCGGTCGGTCACGTTCTGCCAGGCGTCGCGGACGCCGAACCAGTCCTCGCCGAGGCCGGCGACGACCGTCAGCTTGTCCGTCGCCCGCCACTCGGCCTCGACGCCGACGGTGCCGGTGCGGGAGACCGACTTGGCGAACGGCAGATAGGCGTCGTCGCGCTCGCTGTGCGAGTCCTCGCGGTAGTGGGCCGCGCCGCGCAGCGACCAGTCGCCGAGCTTCTTTTCCGCCGCCAGCGAGAAGCCGGCGATGAAGTCCTTGTACTCGCTGACGGAGATCTCGTTCGTCAGCGCCTGGTCGGAGTACGAGGCGTAGTCGTCGAGGTGGTCGTGGTAGAAGACCTTCTCGGTCAGCGTCCAGCCGGCGCCGACGCGCTGGCGGCCGTCGAGGTCGATGCCGTAGTCGCGGTACTTCGGCGCGCGGGCGAAGTGGGAGAAGGCGGGCTTGGCGAGCATCACCTGCGCCACGTCCATCGCCACCGGCATCCCCTTCTCCTGGTCGAGGTAGTGCACGTTGACGAACAACTCCGAGCGGTCGGACGGCTTGTAGCCGACCTTGGCCCAGAGGTCGGTCCGGTCGTAGTCGGAGTTGTCGCGGACGTCGCCGTCCTCGAGCACCGCGGGGATGTTCCGCGTCGGGTTCTTCTGCTGGATCATGCCGACGATCGGCGTGAAGTTGCGCGACAGCTTGTAGCCGTCCGACTTCTCCTTGCCGGCGTTGAACCAGAAGTTCCACGCCCCCTTGCGGGCGCCGTAGGTGGCCGAGGCGCGCGAGGTCGCTTCCTCGCCCGTCTCCAGCCGCACCGCGGCGTACGGCTTGTCGCCGGCCGTGCGGGTGACGATGTTGATCGCGCCGCCGAGCGCGTTGGCGCCGTAGAGGACCGAGGCGGCGGTTTTGATCACGTCGATCCGCGCGATGTTGTCGGTCGGGATCTGGTTCAGGTCGAGCTTGCCGTAGTTCGTCTCGTAGTACGGCACGCCGTCGATCAGCACCAGCAGCCGGCCCTGGTTGAAGCCGTGGATCGAGATGTCGGGCTCGTTCTTGCGGCCGATCGTCATCCGCACGCCGGGGGCGATCCGCAGCGCCTCGGCGACGGTCTTCGCGCCGGCGGCCTCGATCTGGTCCGCGGTGACCGACGTCTCGACGCTCGTCTGCGTCGCCTGCGGCGCGTTCGCCGTGACGGTCACCTGGGCGAGCGCGTACGGCTCGAACTCGGGCGGGTTGACGGGAACCGAACCGGCGTCCTCGGCGCCGGCGGCGAAGGCCGCCGTCGACACGAACGCCAGAAGAAGCGGGGCGAAATTCCTCATGCGGCACCTCAAACGCTCGGAATTGAGCGTGGGAGTAACGTTGCGACACCGCACCGTAATGGAACGGGCGCCGCTTGGCAACCGCTTCCACCCCGCCGCGCGCGTACAATTTCGCCGTCCGCGCACCGCAGCCGGAGAGGAGGCCCGATGCTCAGCGCCCGCAATCAACTCCCGGGAAAAGTCGTCTCGGTGAAGCTGGCGGAGGTCATGGCGGAGGTCGTGATCGACGTCGGCGGAAGCCAGGTCGTCGCGGCGATCACCCGCTCCTCGGCGGAGCAGATGAAGCTGCGCGCCGGCGACGCCGTGAAGGCGGTCGTCAAGGCGACCGAAGTGATGGTTCAAAAGGACTGACGAAAGCGCCACGAAACAAGGAAGGGACGATTCATGAAGCGACTCTTGGCCTGCTTCGCGATCTTGTTGTGCGCCGTCTCCGCGGCGTACGCCGGCGAGACGCTGGTCCTCGCCACGACCACCAGCACGGCCGACACCGGCCTTCTGGACTATCTCGTCCCGGCCTTCGAGAAGGCGCACGGCGCGACCGTCAAGGTCATCGCCGTCGGCTCCGGCGAAGCCTTGGCGATGGGGGCGCGCGGCGACGCCGACGTCCTCCTCGTCCACTCCAAGGCCGCCGAGGACGAGTTCATGGCGCAGGGGAACGGGCTCTCGCGCGACGAGGTGATGTACAACGACTTCGTCGTCGTCGGCCCCGCGGCCGACCCCGCCGGAATCAAGGGGCTCGACGCCGTCGCCGCCTTCAAGGCGATCGCGGAGAAGAAGGCGCTCTTCCTCTCCCGCGCCGACAAGTCGGGGACCCACAGCAAGGAACTCTCGATCTGGAAGAAGGCCGGCGTCGATCCGGAGAACCAGCCGTGGCGGCTCGCCACCGGGCAGGGGATGGGCGAAACGGCCCGCATCACGTCGGAGAAGCAGGGGTACACGCTGATCGACCGCGGGACCTACCTCGCCCTCGCCAAGTCGCTCAAGCTGGTCGTCCTGGCGGAGAAGTCGAAGGACCTGCTCAACACCTACCGCGTGATCGTCGTCGATCCGGTCAAGCATCCGGGGGTCCACGTCGCGACGGCGAAGGCGTTCGCCGCGTGGCTCGTCTCGCCGGAGACGCAGAAGATGATCGGCGAGTTCGGCAAGGAGAAGTTCGGGCAGTCGCTCTTCACCCCCGACGCCGTCAAGAAGTGAGCCGGGTTCCGGCGGGGCGCGCCGCGCGCCCCGCCGGGTCCGCCGCGGAAGGCGTCCTCCCCGGCGGCGTTCTCGCGAAATCGTTCCCCGCCGGCCGTCCGACGGTTGCCCGGCGTCCCGCCGCGCGGCAGAGTTGATCCGTTGCGGAGACGGACGAGGCGGTGATCGAACTCCTCGACAGCATGTGGGCGGCGCGCGGCGAACTGGCCGGGATCCTCGGCCTGTCGCTTCTCGTTTCCGGCGTGGCGATCGTCCTCTCGATGGTCGTGGGGGTGCCGGCGGGGGTCTTCCTCGCGCTGCGCCGCTTCCCCGGCCGCCGCTTCCTCGTCGCCCTCGTCAACACCGGGATGGGGCTGCCTCCGGTCGTCGTCGGCCTCTTCGTCTTTCTGCTGCTCTCGCGCGCCGGTCCGTTCGGCCCGCTCGAGCTGCTCTACACGCCGTGGGCGATGATCCTCGCCCAGGTGATCATCGCCGGGCCGCTCGTCGTCGGGATCACCCTCGCCGCGATCCAGGGGCTCGACGAGAAGCTGCGGCTGCAGATCCTCTCGCTCGGCGCCTCGCGGACGCAGTACTACTGGCGGCTCGTGCAGGAGGCGCGCCTCTCCCTCGTCGCCGCGCTCGCCGCCGGCTTCGGCTCGGTGATCTCGGAAGTCGGCGCGGTGATGATGGTCGGCGGCAACATCAAGGGGCAGACGCGCGTGATGACGACGGCGATCGTCCTCGCCACGCGCCAAGGGGAGTTCCCGCTCGCCCTCGCCCTCGGCGGCCTGCTGCTGCTGCTCGCCCTCGGCGTCAACTGGCTCTTCACCGTCGTGCAGCAGAGGCAGCGCCCATGATCCTCGAACGGCTCGAGAACGTGCGCGTGGTCCACGGCGGCAAGGCGACGCTCGACGTCCCGGCGTTCGAACTCGAGGAAGGCGAGATCCGCGTCGTCGTCGGTCCGACCGGCGCCGGCAAGAGCACGCTGCTGCGCGTGCTCCACCTGCTCGAGCGGCCGACCGAGGGGAAGGCGCTCTGGCGCGGCGAGGCGACGCCGTGGCCGGCCCCGCTGCCGCTGCGCCGGCGGATCGCCATGGCCTTCCAGGAGCCGCTGCCGCTCGCCGGGACCGTCTTCGACAACGTCGCCTACGGCCTCAAGCTGCGCGGCTTCAAGGGCGCGGAACTCCGCGGGCGGGTCGGCGAAACGCTGGCCCTGCTGCGGATCGACAATCTCGCCGCGCGCTCCGCGCGGACCCTCTCCGGCGGCGAGGCGCAGCGGACGGCGCTCGCCCGCGCCCTCGCGCTTCGCCCGGAGCTGCTCCTGCTCGACGAGCCGCTCGCGGCGCTCGACGAGCCGATCCGCGAAGCGCTGCGCGAGGAACTGCGGACGATCGTGCGGGAGAACGGCATCACCTGCGTCTACGTCACCCACGACCAGACCGAGGCGTTCACCTTGGGCGACCGTCTGACCGTGCTGCACGCGGGACGGATCGCGCAGACCGGTCCGCCCGCCGAAGTTTTCCGCCGTCCGAAAACCCGCTTCGTGGCGCAGTTCGTCCAGGCCGGCAATATTCTGCCTTGCGAAGTGCTGGAGGCGACCGACGGCCGCGCCGTCGTGTCGCTCGGGCAAGGGCGACTCGTCGTGACCGACTGCGACGCCCAAGCCGGCGCGCGGCGGCTCTGCTGCGTCCGCGCCGAGGACGTCGCGCTCGCCCCCGCCGAGGCGGCGGACGCCGGCGCCGGCGACTTCGTCGGCTCGGTCGCCGCGGCGACCGAGCTCGGCGCGCTGACGCGCGTCGCCCTCGACTGCGGCTTCCCGCTCGTCGCGCTTCTTCCGCGGCGCGCGGCGGAGGAACTGGGGCTCGCGGTCGGCCGGCGGCTCGCCGCGCGGATCGCGCCGGGAACGGCTCACTTGATCGAGGACGGAAACGACAGTGCCCACGCCGACGACGGTCGAAGCTCTTCATCTGGCGCTTGAACGGGTCGCGCCGCTCCCCCTCGCGCGCCTGCCGCTGGCCGAGGTCCTCGGCCTCGCGCTCGCCGAGGACGTCGTCTCGCGCGACACGATCCCCCCCTTCGTCAACTCCGCGATGGACGGCTACGCCGTGCGCGCGGCCGACGTCGCCGCGGCAGGTCCCGCGTCGCCGGCGCGTCTCGTCGTGCTCGAGGACGTGCCCGCGGGGCGTTCGGCGACGCGCCCGGTCGCGCCGGGAACGGCGATCCGGATCATGACCGGCGCGCCGCTGCCGGACGGCGCCGACACGGTCGTGAAGGTCGAGGACACGAAGCAGGACGGCGACGCGGCGCTGATCCTGCGCGCCGAGAAGCGCGGCGCGAACGTGCGCGCCGCCGGCGAGGACGTGCGCGCCGGCGAGCGCGCGCTCGCCGCGGGCACGGCCCTCCGCCCGGCGGAGATCGGCCTGCTCGCCGCGCTCGGCGTGGCCGAGCCGCTCGTGCGGCGGCGCCCGCGCGTCGCGGTCGTCACGACCGGCGACGAGCTCGTGGACGTCGCGGAGAATCCGGGGCCCGGGCAGATCCGCGACGCCAACATCCACGCCATGTGCGCGCAGCTCCGCGCGCTCGGCGCCGAGCCTCTCCCCTTCCCGCGCGTCGCCGACCGCCGCGAGGCGGTGCTCGACGCGCTCGCCGCGGCGCTCGCCGCGGCCGACATGGTGCTGACCAACGGCGGCATCTCCGTCGGCGACTACGACTTCGTCAAGGGCGTCCTCGCCGAGCTCGGCGCGCACGAGGTCTTCTGGAAGGTGCGCCAGAAGCCGGGCGGCCCGCTCGGCTTCTACGTCGCGCAGGGGAAGCCGGTCTTCGGCCTTCCCGGAAACCCGGTCGCGGCGCAGGTCTGCATCGAGGAGTACGCGCGGCCGACGCTGCGTTCGATGATGGGGCACGCGCGGCTCCATCGGCCGACGGCGACGGCGCGCATCGTCGAGGGGTACCGCAAGAGCGGCCAGGACGGCAAGCTCCACTTCGTGCGGGTCTTCGCCCAGTGGAGCGGAAGCGGCCTCGAGGCGCGCACGACCGGCCCGCAGGGGTCGGGCCTGCTGACGTCGATGGTCGGCGCGAACGGCCTCGCGCTCGTCCCCGCCGAAGCGGTCGAGATCCCGCCCGGCGGCGCCGTGACGGTCCACCTGACCGACCTGCCCGAGGACCGCTGATGCTGCGCGACCAGAGCCGGCGACGGATCCACTACCTGCGCGTTTCGGTGACCGATCGCTGCAACCACCGCTGCCGCTACTGCCTCCCCGCGGCGGGGGCGCGGCTGCTCCCGCACGAGGAGATCCTCCGCTACGAGGAGATCCTCGCCTTCGCCGCCGTCGCCGCGCGCGAGGGGATCGACAAGCTGCGCGTCACCGGCGGCGAACCGCTGCTGCGCCGCGGCATCGTCTCGTTCATGGAGCGGCTGGTCGCCACGCCGGGGCTCGACGACGTCTCGATGACGACGAACGGCACGCTCCTGCCGCGGTTCGCCGCGGAGCTGCGCGCCGCGGGGCTGAAGCGGATCAACATCGGCATTCCGAGCCTCCATCCCGACACCTACCGCGGCCTGACGCGCGGCGGCTCGCTCGCCGACGCGACGGCGGGTCTCGAGAGCGCGCTCGCGGCGGGGTTCTCGCCGGTCAAGGTCAACGTCGTCGTGCTGCGCGCGATCAGCGACGATCCGGCGCCGTACCTCGAGCTGACGCGGCGCCTGCCGGTGCAGGTCCGCTTCATCGAGTACATGCCGATCGGCCCCGTGCCGTCCGAGCAGTGGTTCGTCTCGGCGGCCGAGTTCGAAAGCCGCCTCGCGGCGTACGGCCCGTTCGAGCCCGCCGGCGAGGCGGGAGACGGGCCGGCGAGCGCGCCGCTCCGGATCCCCGGCGCGCCGGGCAGCTTCGCGCGGATCGCGGCGATGACCGAGCACTTCTGCGACCGCTGCAACCGGCTGCGGCTGACCGCCGACGGCCGGCTTCGCCTCTGCCTCTTCGGGCAGCAGGAGATCGACCTCCGCTCGGCGTTGCGCCCGCAGGTGGACGAGGCCGCCCTCGCCGCGCTTCTCGCCCAGGCGGTCGCCGCGAAGCCGCAGAGCTGCCTGCCGGAGCGCGGCCTGGTCGGCGGGCGGCGCATGTCGCAGATCGGAGGGTGAGATGGCGAAGGAGCTGAGCCACCTCGACCGCGAAGGGCGCGCGCGGATGGTGGACGTCGGCGGGAAGACGCCGACGGCGCGGGAGGCGGTCGCCAAGGCGCGCGTGCTGCTGAACGCCGAGACGTTCCGCCTGGTGCGCGAAGGGCTGGTCAAGAAGGGGGACGTGCTGACCGTCGCCGAGATCGCCGGCGTGCAGGCGGCGAAGCGGACGTTCGAGCTGATCCCGCTCTGCCATCCGCTGCCGCTGACCTTCGCCGGCGTGACGCTGACGCTCGACGAGGCGACGACGAGCGTCGAGATCGAGGCCGTCTGCCGCACGAAGGCCGAGACCGGCGTCGAGATGGAGGCGCTCACCGCCGCGAGCGTCGCCGCATTGACCGTCTACGACATGTGCAAGGCGGCGCAGAAGGACATCCGCGTCGCCGACCTCCGCCTCGTCCGCAAGACCGGCGGCAAGTCGGGCGACTACAGCGCCGAATGAGCGCGAGGAAGCAGAGCATGGCCGAAGTCGTCTCCGTCAACGTGTCGGTCGCCAAGGGAACGAAGAAGGTCCCCGCGCCGCAGGTCGAGCTGCGCCCGGAGCACGGGATCGTCGGCGACGCGCACGCCGGGAAGTGGCACCGCCAAGTCAGCCTGCTGGCGCAGGAGAGCGTCGATCAGATGGTCGGCAAGCTGGCCGCGATCGGCGTGACGATCCACCCCGGCGATTTCGCCGAGAACATCCTCACCCGCGGCATCGTCCTCAAGACGCTGCCGATCGGGACGCGCCTCAGGGTCGGCGGGACGCTGCTCGAGGTGACGCAGATCGGCAAGGAGTGCCACTTCGGCTGCGAGATCCGCCGCCAGGTGGGCGACTGCGTGATGCCGCGCGAAGGGATCTTCGCCAAGGTGATCGAAGGGGGCGTGATCCGCGCCGGCGACGCCGTCGAACAGCTCCCCGCCGCGGTCGCGCCGTGACGGCCGCGGAGACGCGCCGATGAAGGCCGCCGTCCTCACCCTCTCCGACAGCTGCGTCGCCGGGACGCGGGTGGACGAGAGCGGCCCGCACATCGCCTCGCGCCTCGCCGAGGCCGGCTGGGAGATCGTCGCCGCCGAGATCGCGCGCGACGAGCGCGCGGAGATCGAGGCCGCGCTGGTCCGCTTCGCCGACGAGCTCGGCGCCGACGTCGTCCTCACGACCGGCGGCACCGGCTTCTCGACGCGCGACGTGACCCCCGAGGCGACGCTCGCCGTCGCCGACCGCCGCGCGCCGGGACTCGCCGAGGCGCTCCGGGCCGACGGGATGCGCAAGACCCCGCACGCCTGCCTGTCGCGCGGCGAGGCGGCGCTGCGCGGCGCGACGCTGATCGTCAACCTTCCGGGAAGCCTCAAGGCGGCGCGGGAGGGGATCGACTTCCTGCTGCCGCTCCTGCCCCACGCCGTGAAGATGATCGCCGGCGGAGGACACTGAACACCCGCGGCGACGACGGCCTCCTCGCCCTCGCGGCCCGCGGCGTCCGCCCCCCCGCGCCTCCGGCCGGCGCTTCGTCTTCGCGGCCCGCGGCGTTTGCGGCCCCGCCTCGCGGCCGGCGCTTCGCCGTCCGCGACGCGCCGGCGACGAATTATCGCGTCGGGCTTTGCGCCTATGCGGGGACGGGCTTCATATTCCGTTTAGCGCGGCGAGGGCGGCGCGCGGGGGACGGAAGGAATGAAGTTCGCACGCGGCGGCGCGGCGGCGTTCGCGCTCGCGGTTGTCTGCCTCGTCGGCGCGGCCCGCGCCGAGCAGCTCAACTTCCGCACCTTCACCGTCGAGGACGGCCTCCCCCAGTCGCAGGTTTTGGCGCTGCACACGGACCGCTCCGGCACGCTGTGGATCGGCACGAACGGCGGAGGCTTGGCCCGTTTCGACGGCACGACCTTCCGCGCCTGGTCGCGGCGCGAGGGGCTGCCGGACAACGCCGTCTACGCCTTGGCCGACGGACCCGACGGATCGCTTTGGGTCGGCACCAGCGGAGGCCTCGCCCTGTTCGACGGCCGCAGCTTCCGCGTCTTCACCGAGGCCAACGGACTTCCCGACCGGCGCATCCGCGCCCTGACCGCCGCGCCGGGGGACGTCCTCTGGATTTCGACGAGCAAGGGCCCCGTGCGCTACGACGGCAAGACCTTCCGCGTCTTCGGCGCGCAGGAAGGCGTCCGCGGGCTGCGCGCGCGGACCATCATGCCGGACCACCGCGGCGGCCTCTGGTTCGCGACGCTCGACGGCGGCGCGACGCGGATCGACGCCGCCGGCGCGCGCCACTACGGCGATGCCGAAGGGCTGCCGCACAACGAGGCGCGGATCCTGCTCGAGGACCGCGAGGGGCGGATCTGGGCCGGCGGATCGGTCGGCGTGCGGCGCCTCGATCCCGACGGCGTCTTCCGCGAACCGCCCGAGGCGGCCCCGCTGCACGACCTCGAGATCAAGGTCCTCTTCGAGGACCGCCGGGGCACGCTCTGGGCGGGCACGGCCGACGGCGCCTTCCGCATCGGCCGCGGCGGGGCGGAACACATCGGCGGCGAGAACGGGCTTCCGGGGGACGGCGTCTTCGCCATCGCGGAGGACCGCGAGGGCTCGCTCTGGTTCGGCACCGACGGCGGCGGCCTCGCCCTCTTCCCCGGGAACGCCTTCGTCGCCTTCGGCCGCGGCGACGGGCTGCCGAACCCGGCGGTGACGGCGATCGCGCAGGACGCGGACGGCGCGCTCGTCGTGGGGACCGCGAAGGGCGCGGCGCGGGCGGTCGGCGCGCGGTTCGCGCCCCTGCCCGACATCAAGAGCGGCACGGTGTGGCAGATCGTCCGGGGCCCCGACGGCGCGCTCTGGTTCGCGACCGAAGACGGCGTCGTCCGGCGCCGCGGCGGCGCGAGCACCCTCTTCACGCGCAACGAAGGACTGCCCGACAACGTCGTCCTGACGCTGGCCGTCGATCGGCGCGGCACGTTGTGGGCCGGCACCCGACGCGGCGTGGCGCGCTTCGACGGGCGGCGCTTCGCGACGATCGATCCCGAAACGCTGGGCGGGTCGCTGCTCGCGCTCGGCTTCTCCGCGGACCGGCGGGGAAACGTCTTCTTCGCCCTCGACCGCGGCCTGTTCGTGTGGGACGGCGAGCGGTTCCGGCAGTTCACGGCCCCCGGCCTGCCCGACGTCCAGTACTCCGGGATCGTCGAGGACGACGACGGGGATCTCTGGCTCGCCTCGCGCGGCGACGGGCTCGTGTTCGTCCCCCGCGGCGGCGGGGCCGTGCGGCTTCTCGGCGCCGGCGCCGGCCTGCCCGACGACACGGTGGTCTTCCTCGTTCCCGACGGCGGCGGCGGCCTCTGGGCGGGAACCGTCCGCGGCCTCGCGCTCGTCGATCCCCGCGCCTTCAAGCGCGGCGCGCCGGGGGCGGTGCGGCGCTTCCCCGGCGCGGACCGCTTCTTTGGCTTCGAATGCAATCAGATGGCCGCGCTGCCGACGCCGGGGGGCGGGCTTTGGTTCGGCGCGATGCGCGGGCTCATCCGCTACCGGCCGTCGCTCGCCGACGTGCAGGGCGTGGAGCCGGTCGTCGCCATCACCGGGCTGCGGCTCTTCTTCGAGAAGCAGCGGTGGGGCGGCGAGCGGGCGCCGCGCGACGGCTGGCATGACCTTCCGGGGAAGGCGGAGTTCGCGCACGACGAGAACCACCTCACGTTCGACGTCGCCGCGGTCGCCTTCGTGGACGCCGAGAACGTGCGCTACCAGTACCGCCTGGTCGGCTTCGACCGCGACTGGAGCCCGCCGACGCCGCAGGCCAGCGCGACGTTCTCGAACCTCCCGCCGGGCGCCTACACGTTCGAGGTCCGCGCCGCGGGAGGCGCGGGGATCTGGACGCGCGAGCCGGCGAGCTTCTCGTTCGTCGTGCGGCGGCCGTTCTGGCGGCAGTGGTGGTTCTACGCCGCGGCGGCGCTCGTCGGCCTCGGCGCGCTCGTCGGCACGTTCCGCTGGCGCACGAGCGCGGCGCGGCGGCGTCAGGCCGAGCTGAAGCGGGAGGTCGAGGACCGTACGGCCGAGCTCGCGCGCGCGAAGGCGGAGGCGGAGCGTCTCGCCGTCGTCGCCGAGCAGGCCAGCGCGGCGAAGAGCGCGTTCCTCGCCAACATGAGCCACGAGATCCGCACGCCGATGAACGCGGTGATCGGCATGACGAGCCTGCTCGAGCAGACCGACCTCGGCGCCGAGCAGCGCGACTTCGTGCGCACGATCCAGTCGTCGGGCGAGATCCTGCTGGCCCTGATCAACGACATCCTCGACTTCTCCAAGATCGAGGCCGGCAAGCTGGCGCTGGAGGCGATCGACTTCGACCTGCGGCACGCCCTCGAGGAGACGGTGCAGCAGCTCGCGCCGCGCGCCCGCGAGAAGGGGCTCGCGCTGGCGGCGATCGTCGAGCCGTCGGTGCCGGACTTCGTGCGCGGCGATCCGAGCCGCCTGCGGCAGATCCTGCTCAACCTGCTCGGCAACGCGGTGAAGTTCACGGCCGCGGGGGAGGTCGTCGTCGCCGCGCGGCGCGTCGCGAACCACGACGACGACCCGGACGAAACCACCCGCATCCGCTTCGAGGTGCGCGACACCGGCATCGGGCTCACCCCCGAGCAGCGGAAGGCGCTCTTCCGGCCGTTCACGCAGGCCGACGCCTCGACGACCCGGCGCTTCGGCGGCACCGGGCTCGGCCTCTCGATCAGCAAGGGGCTCGTGCAGGCGATGGGCGGCTCGATCGGCGTGGAGAGCGTCCTCGGAGAGGGCTCGACGTTCTGGTTCGCCGCCCCGTTCGCCGCCGCGGCGGAGAGCGAGGAGACGCCGACGTCCGGCGTCGCGCTCGAAGGCCGGCGCGCGCTGATCGTCGCCGCGCGTCCGACCGACCGTTCCTCGCTCGCCTCGCAGCTCGCCTCGCTGCGCCTCGAGACGCGCGCCGCGGCCGACGCCGCGGAGGCGCTCGCCTCCCATCCCGGCGCGTTCGACGTTGTGTTCGTGGACCACGACCTGGAGCCCGGCGGCGGCGGGGCGTTCATCGAGCGGCTGCGCGGCGTCGGCTTCGACGGGCCGGTCGTGATGGTCTCGGCGTTCGGCGCGCGCGGGCAGGGCGCCGAGGCGCGCGAGGCGGGATGCGCCGCGTTCCTGCCGCTGCCGGCGGCGACGCGGCTGCTCAAGGAGTGCCTCGTCGAGCTGTTCGGCGGCGCGCGGCGCCCCGCGGGCGAGCTCGTCACGCGGCACACGCTGGCCGAGCGGCAGGAGCGGAAGCGGAAGCGCGTGCTGCTCGCCGAGGACAACGTCGTCAACCAGAAGGTCGCGGTGCGGATGCTGGAGCGCCAAGGGCTGCGCGTGGACGTCGCCGCGAACGGGCGCGAGGCGGTGGAGGCCGCGGCGCGGCTCGCCTACGACCTCGTGCTGATGGACTGCCAGATGCCGGAGATGGACGGCTACGAAGCGACGCGCCGCATCCGCGAGGCCGAGTCCGGCGACCGCCGCACGCCGATCGTCGCCCTCACCGCGAACGCCCTCGACGGCGAACGCCAGACCTGCCTCGACGCCGGCATGGACGACTACCTCGCCAAGCCGTTCAAGATCCAGGACCTCGAAGCGATCCTCGAGCGCTGGCTCGGCGTTCCCTCCTGACCGCCGCGCCCATTTCCTCGACGCCGCCGATCGCGACGCCGTCGGGACGGTTGGCGCGCCGATCACAACGTCGGAACAACGGCGTCCCACCGCGCCTGCCGCCCGACCCGATCACCGCACCCGATTGCCTTTCGACGGCCAAACGCAACGTCTCGCGAGGTCCACGTCGCCGTAGGGGCGGCTGGCGCGCCGATCACAACGTCGGAGCAACGACGTCTCCACCGCGCCTGCCGCCCGACGTGAACACAGCACCCCCTTGCCTTGAAACGTCCAAAGGCAACGTTTCGCGAGGTCCACGTCGGGAGGCAGGCGCGGAGGAAACCTGAGCGCGGCCACGATCATCGGGACGCGCCAGCCTCCCCTACACGCCCGTCGTCGTCACGACGCGCCTCGCCGTCGCGGCGCCCGTCGGCCTCGCGACGCCCATCGAAGCACGGCGCGGTCGCCGTCGCGGCGCCCGTCGCCATCGCGGCGCGCCTCGTCGTCGCGGCGCCCGTCGCCATCGCGGTGCCCATCGAAGCACGGCGCGATCGCCGTCGCGACGCCCATCGAAGCACGGCGCGGTCCCCGTCGCGGCGCCCATCGAAGCGCGGCGCGATCGCCGTCGCGGCACCCATCGGCTTCGCGACGCCCGTCGAAGCGCGGATCCCGTCGCCGTCGCGGCGCCCGTCGTCATCGCAGCACCCGTCGCCGTCGCGGCGTCCGTCGAGATGCGGCGCCGAAAGCGCGGCATCGAAGACGACGAGCGGGTCGTGCGGCGGGGGGGCGGCGGCGGAGCATTGCCCCGTCGCGGAGCCGCCGCCCCCCCGTCGCGCGACGCGCGCCCATCGACGGGCACGCGCCCTGACGAGGCAACGCCGAGCCCGAATAGACGACGCGGACCAAAGCCGCGGCGCAAGGCCGGACAAAACGCACGGACCATCCAAGAAGGACCATCCCCCCGCGGACGACCAGCATTCCGCCCGACCAAACACGACAGCGCGTCGGGCGTGCGGGGGCGGCGGCGCAGCCGTTGCCCGGTCGGCGGAGCCGCCGCCCCCGCCGCACGAC
>JAJFTU010000221.1 GCA_021372775.1 bacterium
CTGACGGCGGCGCTGCTCGGGCCTGTCGGATCGGTGCTGCTCGGCGGCGTCGCCACCGTCTGCGTCGTGGCCTCGATCGCGGCCCTCTGCCCGAAATTGCGGCGGCTGGGGCCGCTCGCCGCGCTCCTCCCGGAAGGGGAGACGGCCGCGGCGGGCGATTGACGCGGCCGCGGGCGGCGAACGCCGGCGAAACAGGACGGTCGAAACAAAAAAGCAGCCGCGGCCGGCAGGCATCCGGGGGGTGGACGCCGTGAATGCCGACCGCGGCATTTGACTTGAGTCTAAACTCCGCTCTGGGCCTCGTCAAACAACGCGGCGTTCTGGGTTCACGGCAGGGGAAACGTCCCCCGCGCCCATGGCGAACTACGACCCGCCGCCGCTGTTCCTCGGAGAGGTGGCTGGACGGCGCGCGGGCAGGAAAGCGAGGATCATCTCGCGATTCGCGCGAACCGCCCCGGCCTTCATTTCGACGAGGCCTCGCTCGACGAGTTCCCGCAGATCCCGCGTCAGTGTCTTGCGGGTTCGGCCGGCGTACGCCTCGGCTACGCGGCGCGAGACGGCGGCGGCGTCTTGGATCGGCACCCAGTCCGGCGTCCGCGAAAGGTCCAGCACGAAGTGTTTCCGGCGGCGCGCCGCGGGCGAGTCCTGCGTCTTGAACGTGTCGTGGACATGGCCCCTCCATGCGACGTCCCACTGCTGGCGGCGAATCATGGACAGTTGGTCGGCAAGGCCGTCGACGAAGCCCGATACCGCGTACTCGAGGAACGGAATGACGTCGCCTCCGCTTCCGTGGGAGCGGTCAAGTTCGCGGTAGTAGGCGGTGCGCGTCTTGTTGTAGTGATCGCTGAGGAGATGGGCCGCGGGAACGGGAACCCCGGCGTGGACGAGGATGTAGAACTCCAGGAGGCGCGCCGTTCTACCGTTTCCGTCGCCGAATGGATGGATCCACGCCAGATACAGATGCGCCACGACGGCCTTGACGATAGCCATCTCGACGGCGAACTCCTCCATCCCCGACGACCAATCCTCCCGAAGCCACTGGCACAGTCGGTGAAGGAGGTAGGGACAGTCTTCCGCAGGGGCGCCGCGGTAGCCGCCCACCCCGACCGAGTGTCTTCGGACCTCTCCCGGAACAACATCCTCGTCCAACGAAAGGCCCTTGAGGACGTCGTGGTTGAACTTTCGGACGACCGAGCACTCGATGTCGAGTCGGACGTCGTCGGCGAGCAGGCTCTCGATGATCCAGTTGCACGCATCGACGACGTTCCGGACTTCGTCCTGCAAGTAGGCTTGGCTGCGGGGAAGATCGAGGCGCCTCTCGATCGACGCCAACACTTGCGCTTCGGAGAGCGTGTTCCCTTCGATGGCCGTGGTCGCCAAGGCGCCCTTCGCCAGAAAGACCGTGTTGAGACGCTTCGCGACGTCGGGTCGCAACGGGACGCCGGCCACGTGCTCGCACTTGGACTTGGCTTCGCCCAGCCGCATCCAAAGGCGGTGCGTGAAGCTGTTGGCGTTCAGGGCAAACGTCAAGAACGGGTGTGTCCTCTCGTACGCCCGCATTGATGTCTCCAGCGGTGTCCACGGCAACCACTTGGAAATATGGCAGATAAACTTGAAGTTGTCCGCATGAATGTCCCAGATCCTGACGCCAATTCGTGAGCAGCGGCGTCCCGCGGTCAACCGCCGATCTTCAGATCCGCGCGGCGCGGCGACGGGCTTGCCTCCGTGGTCGCCTCGCGACGACAACGCCCGCCTTCGCGCGCGGGTTCCCGCCGCCGGGCTCTCGTCAGGTTGTCAGGGGGATGAAGAACCGGAATGGCGCGCCCGAAGGGACTCGAACCCCTAACCTCTTGATCCGTAGTCAAGTGCTCTATCCAATTGAGCTACGGGCGCGTGCCTCTCAAAGGCGGACGGATGATACCCGTCGAGGCGCGGACGGTCAAGGAAGAGCGGGAAATCGGCTCGCCGCGCCTCGCCCGCGGCAACGCTTTCTCCGTACCTTCCCCACGCGCGGGCCGCGCCGGGCGCGGCGCCGCCGTAGGAGCGAGGTCGATGAAGGGGAGACTGCGTCGGGGTTGGGGGGCGGCCGCGCTGGCCGTCGTCGCGGCGATGGGCACCGCGCTCGCGGCCGAGCCGGCCGCGCCGGCCAAGGCGGGCGGCGACGTCCGTCCCGCGTTCAAGATCGGCGTCGGCGATCGGCTCGAGGTCTTTGTCTTCGGCGAGGCGACGCCGGCGGAATGCCTCGTGCGGCCGGACGGCCGGATCACGATTCCCCTCGCCGGGGACGTCCAGGCCGAAGGCGCGACGCCGACCGAACTGGCCGCGCGGATCAAGAGCGCGCTCGAGCCGTTCCAGAAAGACCCGACGATCACGGTCGCCGTGCGGGAGATCAACTCCTACCGCGTCTACATGCTCGGCAACGTGCGCACGCAGATGGCCGTCGTCTCGACCGCGCCGCTGCGGCTGCTGCAGGCGCTGGCGGTCGCGGGCGGCCTCAACGAGTTCGCCGACAAGGACGTCGCGGTGCTTCGCGGCGGCCAGCGGATCGTCGTCAGCTACTCGAAGATCATCAGGGGGGAGACGCCCGAGGCGAACATCTGGCTGGAGACGGGCGACGTCGTGGTGGCGCAATGAACCGCGCGCTTCTCGCCGCCGCGGTCCTGGCCGGGGCGTGCGGCGCCGCGGCGGCCGCGGAATGGCGCTTCGACCCCGTCGTGACGCTGTCCCTGCAGCACGCCTCGAATCCGCGCCGCGCCGCCGTCCACCCCGGCGGCGACAGCTCCGGCACGCTCGACGCCGAACTCCGTCTGAGCCGCCGCACGCCGCGCGACCTCTTCACCATCGCCTACGAGCCGACGATCGAACGGTTCAGCGACCAGACCGACCTCGACAACACGGCGCACAACGCGAGCTTCGTCTACACGCGCACCGAATCGCGCCTCTTCTCCTGGGGCGCTTCGGGCGGATGGCGCCGGGCCGACCGCCAGCGCGTCGATCTCGGCGCCCTCGAGCCCGCGGGCACGCTGCCGTCGCTGCCGCACACGCGCGAGACGAGTTGGTCGGGCCGGCTCGACGGAGCGTGGACGACCTCGCCGCTGACGACGCTGAGCGCGACGCTGGACGTCCTCAAGCGGCGGAACGAGCTGCTCGACGCGCCGGCGGGCGAGCCGGACGCCAACGACGGCCGGACGGTCGATCTGCGCGTCGGATGGCGCCGCTCGCTCTCCCCGCTCTCCGCGCTCCGCGTCGACTACCGCGGCAGCCGGATCGACGAGGGGGTGTTCGGCTCGTCGGACGTGCACCGGGCCTACGTCGGCTACGTCCGCGGCGCGACCGACCGGCTGACCCTCACCTTCGAGCTCGGCGTCGCCGCGTCGAAGCCGCGCGACGTTCCGGCCGGCGCGGACGACGCGCGGAAGACGCGGCTCGTCGGCGGCGTGGTCGCCGAAGGCGCGGTCGGGCGGCGGGCCCGCGTCTACGCGTCGGTCTCCCGGGACGTCTCGGGGAGCGGCGGCGCGCTCGGCGCCGGCGTGGACGACGCGGCGACGGTGTCCTACGGCCTGCCGATCGGCCGTTTCTCGTCGTTCGACGTCGGCGGCGGATACACGCGCTTCAAGCCCGACGCCTTCGCGGCGGGCGCGACGCCGGCGACCCGCGCCTGGTCCGGGAGGGCGCAGTACCGGCTGGGATTCTCCGCGCAGTGGGGTATGGTGTTCGCCGCCGAGCGGTTCGACCAGAGCTCCGATCTGGCCGAACTTTCCTACGCCGACACCCGGTGGAGCGTCGGGCTGCGCTGGTCGCCTCTGGCCCGCTGACCGACGATGAGGACGAACGCCCCGTGGATCTCAGAGACATCGGCGCCCGCGTGCGGATCGTCGCCGTCGGCGGCGGCACCGGCCTGCCCGCCGTGCTGCGCGGGTTCCGCTCGCTGCTCTTCCCCGACGGGGCGGACGATCCGGAACGGCTGACGGCGGTCGTCGCCGTCACCGACGACGGCGGGAGCTCGGGCCGGCTGCGCGGCGAGTTCGGCATGGTCGCGCCTGGCGACCTGCGCAACTGCCTCGTCTCCCTGTCGCACAACGAGCCGCTGATGGCGCGTCTCTTTCAGGCGCGCTACCGCGACGGCGAGAGCCTCTCCGGCCATTCCGTCGGGAACCTCATCCTCGCCGCGCTGGCGCAGGAGGAGGACGGCAACTTCCTCGCCGCGGTCCGTCTGGCGAGCGAGGTCTTGAAGATCCAAGGGCGGGTCGTCCCCTCGACCCTCGTCCCGGCCCGCCTCGTCGCGCGGTTCCCCGACGGCCGGACGGTCGTGGGGGAGACGATGATCGCGGCCCAGCGGGGACGGATCGAGCGGCTCTCGCTCGAGCCCGAGGCGCCTCCCGCGGCCCCCGGCGTCGTCGAGGCGATCCTGGAGGCCGACATCGTCGTGCTCGGTCCGGGGAGCCTCTACTCCAGCATCCTGCCGAACGTGATCCTGCCCGACGTCGCGGCGGCGCTGCGCGCGACCCGCGCCTTCAAGCTGCTGCTGGTCAACGCGATGACCGAGATGGGGGAAACCACCGGCTGCTCCGCCGGCGATCACGTCCGGGCCGTCCTGAACCACGCCGGACGCGGCTCCTTGGACGGGGCGCTCCTCGCGACCGACCCGATTCCCGAGGAGACGCTGGCGCGGTACCGGGCCGAAGGGGCCGAGCCGCTCGACCCTCGGGACGAGGACGTCGAGCGCCAAGTGCCGTTCGTTTTCCGGGAGCAGTTGCTTCAAGTGTCGCCGAAAGTTCGCCACGACCCGACGCGGACCGCCTTGGCGATCCTCCGCGCCTACGAAACGTGGCGCTTTTCCCCTCGTCGGGGGGCGGGCTCGGATTTCGTCTAATCGAAAAAAAACCTGCGCGTGTCCACCGTGGCGCGCTTGGAATTCTGCAAAATAATGCGGCGGGGACTAAACAGTCCCCGAGGCTCGGCCGAAGAGTATCTTCGGAAACGAGGACCGCGGTCCGCTCCCGGCGTCCCAAGCGCGCGTCCGGGGGCTGGTTCGGCGCGGCCGCTGCGCGGGTCGGTCCACGGACGGGGCCGACGAGGGACAGGAGAAGTCGGACATGGCTTCCGAGATCATCGAACGGGAAGACGAGATCCTCACCAGCCGCGAGGCCCAGGAATTCCTCAAGATCGGGCGCACCAAGCTGTGGGAGCTGACGAAGAGCAACCAGTTGCCGGCGTACCGCGTCGGCAGCGGCCGCACTTCGTCGCTGCGCTACAAGAAATCGGAGCTGCTGCGTTGGCTGGAGCGCAACCGCGTTCAGGCCTGACGCCGGCGACGTTTCGCGCGAAGCGCGGCGCCGTTCGCGGCGCCGCGTTTTTTTTCTGCGGTCGCGGCGTTCGTCGCGCCGCCGCGGGACGGGAATTGCGCCGTATAAATTGAACGCGGCTAGGGGAGCCGCGGAGGATCGCCGCAGTGGACGTCGCCGCCGAACTCGAGGGTTTCATCCGCGGGAACTTCTTCTACGACGGGCCGGCCTTGGCCCCGGACACGTCGCTGATGGAATCGGGCATCCTCGATTCGACGGGGGTGCTCGAGCTCGTCGGCTTCCTCGAGGAGCGGTTCGGCTTCAAGGTCGAGGACGCCGAACTGACGCCGGAGAATCTCGACAGCCTCGGGCGGCTGCAGTCCTACGTGGCGCGCAAGCGGAACGGCCACAAGTTCTGACGCGCCGCCCGGCGGCGGCGCGCGGCGCGGGCCCGTCGCCCGGGGCGCGGCGCGCGCCTACTCGACGAGCAGCCGCTTCAGGACCTTGCCCGACTCGTTCTTCGGCAGCTCGGCGCGCCGCTCGCAGGCGCCGGGAACCTTGTAGGCCGGCAGCCGGCGGCGGAGGAACGCCTCCAGCGCGGCGAGCGTCTCGTCCGGCGCCCCCTCGCGGAACACGACGAACGCCTTGATCGCCTCGCCGAGCAGCTCGTCGGGGACGCCGACGACCGCCGCCTCGTGGACCTCGGGGAACTCGAGGATCGCGTCCTCGATCTCCTTCGGCGCGATGCGGTGGGCGCCGCTCTTGATCATGTCCTTCTTGCGCCCGACGATCCAAAGGAAGCCGTCCTCGTCGCGCCGCGCGAGATCCCCGGTGCGGTAGGCGCCGTCGACGAGCGCGCGCCCCGTCTCCTCCGGATCGCCCCAGTAGCCGCGCATGATGTTGCTGCCGCGGGCGACGATCTCGCCGACCTCGTCGGTCGCGGCCTCGCTTCCGTCCTCGCGCCGCACGAAGAGCTCGACGTTCGGGATCGCGCGTCCGATCGAGCCGAGCTTGCGCGGCAGGTCGGCGGGGTCGAGGCAGGCGAGGCGCGCGCCCGCTTCGGTCGCCCCGTACATCACGAAGACCTTGCGCCCGGGGAGCGCCGCGACGAGGCGCCGCGTGAGCTCCGGGCTCATCGCGCCGCCGGCCTGCGTCACGTAGCGCAGGCTCGGCAGGCGCCGCTCGGCGAAGTTGGAGCGGTTGAGCAGGATGGCGAAGGTGGAGGGCACGCCGGCGAAGCCGGTGCACTCCTCGCGCTCGAGCGTGTCGAGCGCGGTGTTGGGGAAGAGGAAGCGGTTCTCGATCGCCACCGAGCCGACCGCGGCGACGTGCGTGTTGAGCAGCGACTTGCCGTAGACGTAGTGGAACGGCAGCACGTCGAGCACGCGGTCGTCCGGGCCGAGGCCGAGATAGGAGACGATCGAGCGGGTGTTGGCGACGAGGTTGAGGTGGCTGAGCGTCGCGCCGCGCGGCCGCCCCGTGCTTCCCGAGGTGTAGACGATCGACGCCGCGTCGAGGTCGATCGTCGCGCGGTCCGGCGGCGCGCCCGCTTCCTCGGCGAGGGCCGCGTCGAGGTCGAAGAAGGCGATGTGCGCCGGCGGCGGCGGCAGCCGCTCGGCGCCGGGGGCGAAGAAGGCGGCGAGGTCGGGGAGGGCCGCGGCGGCGTCGAGCGCGGCGCGGCCGAAGCGCGGTCCGGCGACCAACGCCCGCGCGCCGCAGTCGGCGAGGAAGCCGCGCAGCGACGCGGGGTCGGCCGCCGTGTTCAGCGGCACGGCGATCGCGCCGCACTTCAGCGCCGCGTAGTAGGCGGCGACGTAGAGGAACGAGTTCGCGGCGAGCAGGCCGATCCGGTCCCCCCGCGCGATCCCCGCGCCGGCGAAGGCGCGCGCGAGGCGGTTCGCGTCCCGCGCGAGCTCCCCGTAGGTCAGGCGGCGGCCGTCGTGAAGCAGGGCGGGGCGGTCGGGAGCGGCCTCGGCGGCCCGTTCGAGGAAGTGGTGGACGAGATACGGCTCCATGGCCACTGACATACGCCGTCCGTCCGCCGTCGGCCGGACGAAATTGAAATTGCCGTCCCGAGATTCGTGGCCCGCGAACTGACGCGTTCGGGACGCAAGAGTTGGAAAACCGCGTCCGTCGTGGATTATCCCCGTCCGGCTTTGTGCGAAAAGGCTGGCATGGTCCTTGAGATTGGTCCGAACCGGCCAGGCGCCTCGCTTCGAGACGCCGCGGACCGAATGAGGACTTGCACCATGCATCGCACCGCCGCCCGTTACCTCATCGCCGTTCTCGCCCTGACGCTCGCCGCGGGGGCCGCGTTTGCCGGAACGATCAGCGTCTCGTGGAACGCCGTCACGGACGGCGACCTGTCCGGCTACAAGATCTACTACGGCACGGCCAGCGGCACGTACACGTCGTCGATCAGCGTCGGCGCCGTGACGACGGCCACCCTTTCGAGCCTCGACCCGGCGACCCGCTACTACATCGCCGTCAAGGCGGTCGACGCGGCCGGACTTGAATCGGCGGCCTACTCCAACGAGATCGTCGGCCTGCCGCGTCCCGTCGTGAGCGCGGTCACGCCGGCCAGCGTCCAGCAGGGCGTTTCGGCCACGCTGGTGATCGCCGGCGAGTCGTTCGACACCGGCGCCGCCGTGGCGATCTCCGGCTCGGGCGTCACGATCGCCGCGGTGCGGCGCGACTCCGTGTCCCAACTCTCGGTGGACGTGACGATCGACGCCTCGGCCGCGGCCGGCACGCGCGACGTCACGGTGACCAACCCCGACTCGTCGTACGGCGTGAAGAGCGCCTCGCTGACGATCGTCGCCAACAACCCGCCGACCGTCGCGTCGACCTCCCCGGCCGACGCCGCGACCGCGATCGCCGCGGACGCCAAGCCGGCCGTGATCTTCTCCGAGGCGCTCTCCGCCGCCTCCGTGACCTCGGCCACCGTCCAGCTGCTCGACGCGTCCGGCAATCAGGTCGCCCAGGCCTCCGGCTCGCCGAGCCTCTCCGCCGACCTCAAGACCGTCACGATCACCCCCGCGGCCGCCCTCGCCGAGAACGCGACCTACCGCATCAAGGTCGTCGGCGGCGCCTCCGGCGTGAAGGACAGCACCGGCCTCCCCCTCGCGGCCGACTACGTCCAGACCACCGGCTTCAAGGTCGTGAACAAGGCCCCGAGCGTCGTCGGCAGCTTCCGCCGCAGCGACACGCACTGACACCGGCGCTTACGAATCCGCAATTCCGGGGGACGGGATTGTCAACAAGATTCCGTCCCCCGGATCGTCCCTTTCTGGCAAAGCCAGTGGAATCAGCAGTTTGGGTTGGCGCCGCACGGCGACGAACATGGCGCCGCCCTTGCCTTAAGCCAGTCGCCAAGATCCGTACCGGCGCGTTTGCGCAAGGAGAGATTTCGATGCGGACCGGTCGATTCATTCTTCTGACGCTGGCCACGGCGGCTTCCGCCTTCGTCGGCGACGCGGCCGCCGGCACGGTGAGCCTGCGCTGGGACGCTGTTCCGGAGACCGACGTCGCCGGGTACCGCGTCTACTTCGGCGCGACCGCCGGCGCCCACACGCAGTCGTTCGACGCGAAGCTGGCGACGAGCGCCGACGTGACCGGCGCGACCGACTGCGCGGTGAGCTACTTCGGCGTCCGCGCCTACGACGCGTCCGGCCTCGAGAGCCCGGCGGACAGCTCCCCCGTCCGCGGCTTCCCCCGTCCCTCGATCTCCTCGATCTCGGCCTCCACGATCAACCAGGGCGAGACGAAGACCTTCACCGTGACCGGGCTGAACTTCGACGCCGGCGTTTCCGGCGACGCGACCCGCCCGGCGGCGCGCGCCCGCTTCTCGAATTCCGGCCTCACGGTGACGAGCTTCACCGTGACGGCGTGCGGGACGGCGCAGATCACCGTGACCGCCTCGGCGACCGCGGCGACCGGCGCCGCGACGCTGACCGTCGAGAATCCCGACCTGACCTATTCCGACCCCGCCAACCACGCGTGGGTCTACGCCGACCTCGCCAACGCGCTGACGGTCGCGTCGCCGTCGACCGCCGTCGTCTCCGCGTCTCCCGCCTCCGGCGCGAGCGGCGTCGCCGTCGGCTCGAAGTCGGTTCAGGTCGTCTTCAACCGCAGCCTCGCGGCCCTCTGGACCTCGCTCTCGGCGTCGGAACGTCAGAAGCTGTTCCGCGTCACGCAGCGCGGCCGCTCGGTCGCCCAGGCCTCGGGCTCGCCGTCCGTTTCCGCCGACGGCCTGACCGTGACGATCACGCTCTCCCGCGGCGTCGCCTCGGCCTCGACCTACATCACCTCGGTCGGCCCCGCCGACAGCGCGGCGCTGAGCGCCCTCTCCAAGTCCGGCATCCCGTCCGGCGCGCTAGGCAGCGGCTGGACCGCCAAGTGGACCACCGCCAGCGCCGTGACCCTCGCCGCGACCCGCACGAGCTCGACGACCACGGCCAAGCAGCTCCAGATCCCCGACGACCCGACCGTGCTGCCGCAGACGAACACCGACATCCCGGTGCAGAACGAGTTCACGATCGCCTTCGCCTACCCGGTCTCCTCGGCCCGCCTGACCAACGACGTCTTCCGCGTCGTCGCCAACGACGGCTCGGTGGTTCCGCTCGCCGGCCTGCCGAAGCTCGAGAACAACGGCCAGACGGTCGTGCTCCACCCGGCCGCGCCGCTCGCCGCGGGGAAGCGGTACCGCGTGATCGTCCGGACCGGCGACTCGGGCGTGCTGCTCGTGCTCTCCGGCGGCGCCCTCGTTCCGCTCGACGACGCCCGCCCGCTGGTCGTGCCGCTCGCCACGAAGGTCTCGAGCGCCGCGCAGAGCCTGACCTTGAGCGTGGCCCCGTGAAGGCCGCGAGGACGATGAGGACGACGATGATGAAGAACCTGCTCCGTTCCGCCCTTCCGCTCGCCGCCGCCTGCGTCGCGTTCCCCGCGGCGGCGGGATCCCTGAACCTGGCCTGGGCGCCGAGCCCGGACGAGGTGACGGCCGGCTACAAGCTCGAGGTGCTGACCGACGACGGCCGGGTGGTCTCGACGATCGACGCGAAGGAAGCGACGACCGCCGCCGTGGACCACCTCGCCGACGGGCAGTTCTACCGCTTCCGCGTCCGCCCCTACGACCAGTGGGGGAACGCGGGGGAGCCGAGCGCCGAGGTGCGGACGATGCCCTCGCCCAAGGTCTTCGGCGTGGACCGCTTCGCCTTCGTCGGCGGCCAGGCGACCTTCGTGCTCTCCGGGGCGAACTTCGCCCCGGGGGCGCGGGTGGTCTCCCTCCGTCCGGGGATGGTCGTCGGCTCGGTTCAGGTGCTGTCCGACTCCGCCGTGCGCGTCGCGGCGGCGGGCCCGGCGGCGTCCCTCGCGCCGCTCCCGGGCGAGCTGGTCGTCCACAACCCGGTGCGCCGCTCCGACGCGTTCGTGGCCGCGCACCCCGAGCTGCTCGACGTGGACCACTCCGGAACGGTCGACGCCCAGGACCTCGGGATCGTCGCCGCGCTCTTCGGCGTCGACTCCCGCTCGCCGCGCTACAACCCCGACGCCGACGTCAACGGCGACGGCCTGATCGACGGGGAGGACGCCTCGCTCGTCCGCGCCCGTCTCGCTCCGGACCCCGAGGAGCAAAAAGCTCCTTGACCGAAGCGCGGCTCTCGCCGGACAGTAACAGGCGTGAGCGGATCGGCGAAAACCAGAAACTCCACGGCGCCCGGCGCGCCGCCGTTCCCGGCGGCGCGCGACGCCTTTTTCAGGCGCGTCGTCGAAGGGATGCGCTGCGGCGTGATGACGGTCGACCGCGCGGGGATGGTCACGACGCTCAACGAGGTCGCCCGCGAGATTCTCGAGGTCGAGCCGCTTCCCGGCGAGCGGCCGCTCGGCGAGGTGCTGGAACGGCACCCGCGGCTGGCCCAGCTGCTCGTCGACTCCTTCACCATGTCCTACCTGCCGAACCGCGCGGAGATGGAGATCCGCTCCCGCGACGAGGAGGGGCGGACGATCGGCTTCACGCTCAGCGCGATCCCCGGGGCGGACGACCAGCTCGCCGGGGTCGCGCTGTTCTTCAAGGACCTCACGCAGGTCGAGCAGCGCGAGGAGCAGGAGCGGCTGCGCGACCGGCTGGCCGCGCTCGGCGAGATGGCGGCGAGCCTCGCCCACGAGATCCGCAACCCCCTGGCCTCGATCGACGTCACGGCGACGCTGCTGCGGCGCAAGCTGGCCGGGCGGGAAGAGGAGCTCCGGCTGGTCGAGAAGATCGCGGTCGAGGTCGCGCGGCTCAACCGCACCGTCACGCGCGGCCTCGAGTACGCGCGCCCGCTGACGCCGGAACGGTCGCTGCAGCCGCTCGCGCCGCTGCTCGACGAGGCGCTCGAGGAGGCGCTGTCGCGCTTCCCCGGCCACGCCGTCCACGTGACGCGCCGCTACAGCGAGAACGCGCCGGACGTCGCGGTGGACGGTCCGGTGCTGCGGCAGGTCTTCGTGAACCTGATCGTCAACGCCGTCGAGGCGCTGGAGCGGCGCGGCCACCTGACGGTCGCGGTGCGGCCGGTCGGACGCCCCGAGCGCGCCTCCTACGCCGTCGAGGCGCTGGTCAAGGACGACGGCCCGGGGATCCCGCCGGAGATCCGGGAGAAGATCTTCTCCCCGTTCCTGACGACGAAGAAGACCGGCTCGGGGATCGGCCTGGCGATGGCGCGCAAGATCGTCGAGTGCCACCACGGGCTGATCGACGTCGAGACGGCGACCGGCAAGGGAACCACGTTCCGCGTGCGGTTGCCGCGCCTCCCGCTCGAGTGACGGGAAGCGGGAGGAGCGATGCGCAAGCTGCTCGTCGCCGAGGACGAACGCCACCTGCGGGAGGGGATCGCCGAGGCGTTCCGCGACGCGGG
>JAJFTU010000222.1 GCA_021372775.1 bacterium
GATCACGTCCCGCGGCCGCACGACGAGCTTGCCGCCCGCCGCCAGCGCCGCGTCCCCCTGCGCGAACGCGTACTTCACCAAGTACGGAACCGACAGGTCGTCCACGTCTCCGGTCTCGACCTTCGCCTCCGACAGCGCGCCCGGCTCGTCCTTCAAGAACTCATCCGCCCGCCGGTCCGGCTTCGCCTCGGCCCACGCGTCGCGCAATTCCTGTTCCGGCTGCCCGCCCCACGTCGCCTCGCCGGCGACCTTGCCCTTCCCGTCCTCCGCCAGCTCGATCCGCTCGCGGCGCGAGAGGACGTTGACGCTCGCCGGGGACGGGGGCACGTCCACCGGGACTTCCCGCGTCCCTTCGAGAACCTTCAAGTCGTCTTGGTGCCGCATGCCGGCGTTTCGCCCTCCGGCGTAACGCCACTCGAGGATCGCCGGACGGCAACGTCGGCAAGACGGATCGAGATACCAGCGGGCGCCGTTGTCGATCACCTCGACGACGTAATGCCGCCCTTGGGTGAAGTCGGGAAGATCGGGGCGGAAGGTTTCGTCGGTGCCGTCCGCGACCATCACGAAATACGACTTGAGTCCAGCTTCCAGCGCGAGGATGCGGGTCAGCATCAGCGCCTCGGTCGCCGTCCCCCGACGCGTCTCGAGCATCTCGTCGGCGTTGCCGTTGAGCTTGTCGAGGTACTCGCCGCCGGCAGGGCCATCGACGATCTGGATGTTCTTCTTGATCCACCAGCCGATCTTCTCCACCCGTTCCTGCGTCGTGCCCGACGAAAACTCCGCCTTCGCGAGCGCCCTGGCGTTCCGCCGCCAGAACGGGAAGGCGGCGAGGCGCGACCGCACTTGATCCGTCCATCGACCCCACTCGTGGTCGGGGATGACGTCCTTGAACGTGCCGGTGAACAGCATCCGCAGGCGCAGATCATGGTCCGGAGGCGACAGCGGCTCGCGTCGGAAGGCCGGAACTTGCGTGCACCTAAAGCGGAAGACGTCGAACTCGCCCTCCGAACCGACGTCTCCCTCGGGGCTGCACCAAGGAGCGACCGCCGAGCGCGAATAGCCTTGAACGTCGGGATGCTGGCAGGAAATCCGCTTGCCGTAGACGGTGAATCGCGCCTCTTTGACCGGCAGGGATTCCTGGATTTCCCACCACGGCCAAGGGAGAGCATACCCTCGCCGCATCTCGTACTCCCACTCCAGCGTCGCGCCGGCCTCGACCGCCGGGAAGGTCCAGGTCAGGACGTGCCTCGCGACGTCCTTCTTCACCGGCTCCGTCGCGTCGTGCCGCAGATCCGGCCCGACCTCGACGACCGTCCCGTCGGGCTTGATGGTCCGCGCGGAGAAGGAGACGAGGTGCCAGAAGTACTCGTCGTCTCCTTGGTACGAGACGATTTGTTGGTTCGCGACGGCGGCCCCCTCGGCGGTATTGATCTTCACTCTCTTCTTGACGGTGACCGCGCTCTCGTACCGCTCGAAGCGCCAGCTCCCTTCCTTCAGTTCGACGTAGGCGGGAGCGGCCGCGATTTCGGCGGAGATGTCCGGCGGAGCGGCCGGCGGAGCGTCGGCAAAGGCGAAGGACGAGACCGCGGCGAGAGACGCGGCGACCAGCGACAGCGTTCTTGACTTCATCGATTCCCCCCGCGCGCCCTTGCGGCGACGCGTCCAGTCGCCCGGGCGCGGCGGCGCCCCGACGCCGCCGCCGCGCCCGAGCCTCGTGTCACTTCCCTTCGAACGTCGCTTCCGCGGCCAGAGCCTTGCGTAGTTCGAGCGCGAACGCCCGCGCCGCGGGATAGTCCTTCACCGGGATCTTCGTTTTCTCCACCGCGACCTTCGCCGCGTAGACCAGCTCGTTCGGCTTGGCGCCCGCGCGCCACGTTCCCTCGAACGACAGCCCCGGCCCGCTCAGCTTCTTCGCCTCGGGCAGCGAGCCCGCCTTGTACCCTTCCGGCGCGACGAACGTCTCCTCGACGGCGATGCTGAACTGGCGCGGCCACCACAGCGGAGCGCGGCGTTCTTCGTCGAGCGGCAGGCCGAGCCGCTTGCCGATCACGTCGCGCGGCCGCACGACCAGCTTGCCGTCCGACGCCAGCGCCGCGTCCGCCTGCGCGAAGGAGTACTTCACCCCGTACGGAACCGACAGGTCGTCCACGTCGCCGGTCTCGACCTTCGCCTCCGCGGGCGAGCCGGGCTCGTCCCCCAAGAACTCTTCCGCGCGCCGTTCGGGCTTGAGGTCCGCCCACTCGTCGCGCAGCTCCTGCTCCGGCT
>JAJFTU010000223.1 GCA_021372775.1 bacterium
GCGCTGCGCGTCGAGTTCTTCGGCGAGGAGATCGAGCGGATCCGGCGGATCGACCCGCTGCGGGCGACGACGATCGAGGAGCTGGAGCGGCAGCCGGTCTACCCGAACTCGCACTACGTCACGCCGAAGGAGCAGCTCGACCGGGCGACGGCGGGGATCCGCGCCGAGCTCGACGAACGGCTCCGGCAGCTGCACGGCGAAGGGAAGCTGCTCGAGGCGCAGCGCCTCGCCCAGCGGACGAACTTCGACCTCGAGATGATCCAGGAGGTCGGCTACTGCCACGGGATCGAGAATTACTCCCGGCACCTCACCGGACGCCGCCCCGGCGAGCCGCCGCCGACCCTCTTCGACTACCTGCCGAAGGACGCGCTGCTGATCGTGGACGAATCGCACCAGACGATCCCGCAGGTCCGCGCGATGCACCGCGGCGACCGCGCGCGGAAGGAGACGCTCGTCGAGTGGGGGTTCCGCCTGCCGTCGGCGCTGGACAACCGCCCGCTGACCTTCGACGAGTTCGAGGCGATGCGCCCGCGGACGATCTTCGTCTCCGCGACGCCGGCGCCGTACGAGCTGGAGCTGACCGGCGGCGAGGTCGCCGAGCAGGTCGTGCGCCCGACGGGGCTGCTCGATCCGAAGATCGTGATCCGCCCGGTCGAGGGGCAGGTGGACGACCTGCTGCGCGAGGCGCGGGCGCGGGCGGAGCGCGGCGAGCGGACGCTCGTCACGACGCTGACGAAGCGGATGGCCGAGGAGCTGACGGACTACTTCCGCGAGGTCGGCGTGCGGGTCGAGTACCTCCACTCCGACGTCCTCACGCTGGAGCGGGTGCGGATCATCCGCGACCTGCGGAAGGGGGAGTTCGACGTCCTCGTCGGCGTGAACCTGCTGCGCGAGGGGCTCGACCTGCCCGAGGTCTCGCTCGTCGCGGTGCTCGACGCGGACAAGGAAGGGTACCTGCGCAGCGAGACGGCGCTGATCCAGACGATGGGGCGCGCCGCGCGGCACGTGGACGGGACGGCGATCCTCTACGCCGACAAGACGACCGCCGCCCTGGACGCGGCGGTCGGCGAGACGCGGCGCCGCCGCGCGCGGCAGGAGGCGTACAACGCCGAGCGCGGCATCACGCCGCAGTCGATCGTGAAGGGGATCGACGACGTCCTCGGCTCGGTCTTCGAGCGCGACTACCTCGGCGTGCCGAAGCTGGCCGAGGAGGAAGAGGATCTCTCGCTCGGCGAGATCGCCCATCGGGTGCGCGGGCTGGAGAAGGAGATGTTCGCCTGCGCCGCGGCGCTCGACTTCGAGCGGGCGGCGGAGCTGCGGGACGAGATCAAGCGGCTGCGCGAGCGCGAGGCCGCCGCCGCGGGCGGCGACTGAGCGCGCGTTGCGCGGCTTGGGCGCGGCGGGAAGAATGGGCGCGATGCGCGAGGATCTGCCGGAGAAGGTCGCGAGGGCGCTGGAGCGCGTCCCCAAGGATCCCGGCTGCTACCGGATGTGGTCGGCCGAGGGGCGGGTCATCTACGTCGGCAAGGCGCGCTCGCTGCGCCAGCGGGTGCGCTCCTACTTCCAGCCCGGCGCGCAGCACCCGCCGCGGATCGCGCAGTTGGTCGCGGAGGCGCGCGACCTCGACTTCATCGTCGCGCGGAGCGAGCTCGAGGCGCTGATCCTCGAGAACAACCTGATCAAGGAGCACCAGCCGCGCTACAACGTGATGCTGCGGGACGACAAGTCGTACCCGTACCTGAAGCTCACGATGCGCGACGAGTTCCCGCGGGTCGCGCTGACGCGGCGCGTCCGTTCCGACGGCGGCCTCTACTTCGGCCCGTTCCTGCCGGCGAGCCACGCCTGGCGCACGCTGCGGATGATCCCGCGCTTCTTCCAGGTCGCGAACTGCCACCTCCGTTTCGACGGCAAGCAGCGCCCCTGCCTCTACTACCACCTCGACCAGTGCCTCGCGCCGTGCGCGGGGAAGGCCGACCCCGCGGTCTACGCCGAGCGGGTGCGCGAGGCGCGGCTGTTCCTCGAGGGGCGCGACGCGGAGCTGCAGGCGTCG
>JAJFTU010000224.1 GCA_021372775.1 bacterium
TTGCGCGGCGGCCGACGGCGCGGGAGCGGGCGCGGCAGGCGCGGCCGCGCGGGGCGCCGCGGGGGCGGCCGCAGCCGCGGGCTGCGGGGCGGGAACGGCGGCCGGCGTCGTCGCCGGCGCGGGCGCCGGGGCGGCGAGCGGCGTCGCAGGGGACGCGGCGAGAGGCGTCGCAGGGGACGCGGCGAGAGGCGTCGCGGCCGGCGCGGCGGGGACCGGCGGCTGCGACGCGCGGCGCACGCCGCGCACTTCGGCGAGGACCGTCTCCAGCCGCTGCTGCGAGTCGGCGAGCTGCCGCTCGACCGCGGCGAGCCGCTTTTCGATCGCCTCCGCCCGCGCGGCGGTTTCGGCGCAGGCGTTTCCGCCCGGCGAGTTGGCCAGCGCCCGCTCGACGTTGTCCACCTTGTCGAGCAGCAGCGCGTTGTCCTTCTGCAGCTTGAAGAGCTGGTCGGCGACGTCCGGCTCCTTCGCCGCCGGCTTGTCCACGGCCCGCTGGATCGTGGAGCAGCCGCAAAGCGCCGCGGCGCCGAGCGCCAGGCAGAGGATCGTCGAGGTCCGCGTCATTGTTCGAGCTTCCTGAATTCGGCCCGGCGGTTCTTCGCGTAGGCCGCTTCGTCGTCCCCCGCGACGGCCGGGCGTTCCTTGCCGTAGGAGATCACGTCGAGCCGTCCCTCCGCAACGCCCAGCCGGGCGAGGTGGGTCCGCACCGCGCGGGCGCGCCGCCCGCCGAGCGCGAGGTTGTAGGACACGGTGCCGCGCGCGTCGCAGTGCCCCTCGATCTGCACCTTGGCCGCCGGGTGCGCCTTGAGCCACGCGGCGTTGGCCTCGAGCTGGCGCAACGCTTCGGGGGAGAGGTCGTCGCTGTCGTAGCCGAAGTAGATCGCCTTGAGGGCCTTCTCGACGTCCCCCTCGGCGGCCGCCGCGCGGGCCGCGGCCTCGGCGTCGCCGCCGACGATCGGCGTCTCGTGGAACGGCTCGGCCGGCACTTCCGCGGGCTTGGCGGGCGCCGGCGCGGCGGGCGCCGGAGCGGCGGCGGCGGCGGTCGTCGGCGCGGCGGGCTGGATCTCCGCCTTGCGGGAGGCGCAGCCGGCGGCGAGCAGCGCGCCGGCGGCGAGAGCGGTCAGGATGAATGCGCGCATCGTCGATTCCTCGCGGCGGGCCGCGTCAGCGGCGGGCCGGGCTCCAATCGGGGGTGAAGGCGGCCGCGCCCTTGGTCAGGCGGCGCAGGTCCGTGCCGTCGTCGCGGATCGAGTAGATCGAGTAGACGCCGTCGGCGTTGCCGGCGTAGACGATCCGGCGGCCGTCGGGCGACCAGCGCGGGTTCTCCTTGTTGCCGCGGCCGCTGGTGATGATCGTCTCCTTGCCGGTCGCGAGGTCGTGGATCACGACCTCGAACTTCCCCTCGATCCGGCTGACGAAGGCGATCCGCCCGCCGTCGGGGGACCACGCCGCCGACTCGTTGTACTGCCCCTCGAACGTGAGCCGCCGCGTGCCCGAGCCGTCGGCGTTCATGATGTAGAGCTGCGGGTGGCCGGAGCGGTCGGAGGTGAAGGCGATCTGCTTGCCGTCGGGGGAGAAGCAGGGCGAGGTGTCGATGCCGGGATCGAAGGTCAGCCGCGTCTCGCGCCGCGAGCCGAGGTCCATGAGGTAGATCTCGGAGTCGCCGTCGCGGTCGGAGGAGAAGACGACCTGCCGCCCGTCGGGGGAGAACGCCGGGGCGGAGTTGAGGTCGCCGCCGCCGGGATTGATCGTCGTCACCTTGCCGTTCTCGTCGAGCAGGTAGATCGACGGCTTGCGGCCGATGAAGGAGAGGAAGACGAGGCGCCGCGCGTCGGGGGACCAGTTCGGCGAGAGGTTGATCGTGCCGGTCGCCGTGAGCCGCCGCACCCGCGCGCCGTCGTAGTCCATCAGGTAGACCTCCTTCGCCTTGCCCGACTGGGAGACGAAGGCGATCCGCGTCTGCGCGAACCCCGGACGGCCGGTGAGCTGCTCGATCATCGCGTCGGCCGCGGCGTGGGCGAGCCGCCGCGCGTCGCCGGGGAGCGCGCCGCCCCACGTGCGGTCCATGATCGTCTGGCCGCCGCCGGTCTCGACGAGCTGCACGCGGAAGAGGCCGCGCGTCCCTTCGGCGGAGAGGCGGGCGATCGCGAGATAGGCCGCGCCGGCGGCCTTCCACGCCGCGGCGTCCTTCATCTGCTCCGGCGCGACCCGCCCTTCGCCCTGCGGGTCCATCAGGCCGAACCAGCCGCACGCGGACAGGTCGTCGCGCAGCACGCCGCCGATCTCGCCCGCGTCGGCGGCGCGCGCGCCTTCGCCGACCTCGGTCGGAGGAAGGGCGAGGGCGATCTTCGCCGCCGCCGCGCCGGAGATGACGCCGGTCACCTCCTCCGGCTTCTGCTGCGTCGTCGGCGGGGGCGCCTGCGGCGCGGGAGGCGGCGTCGGCTCCTGGCAGAGCGCGGGCGCGGAGGCCGCGGCGAGCGCGGCGAGGAGGGGCGGAAGCCAAGCGATCGAGAGGCGGGGCATGCGGCGGAAACCTCCCGCGGCCCCCGGCGGTCAATCCTGGCCGGGAGGCAGCAGTTCGAAAACGAAGCGGGCGCGGAGCCGGTCCCGGCCGTAGTTCGGCGGGAGCGGCGGCAGTTTTCCCAGCGAGGCGACGGCGCGCAGCGCCGAGGCGTCGAGCGGCGCGTAGCCGGAGGGGGTCGCGACCGCGGCGTCGCCGACGCGCCCGTCGTGCTGGATCACGAAGGCGACGACGACCCGCTGCGGCGCGGAGCCGGTGGGGAGGACCGGGCGGTCGCGCCAGCCGTCCTGCAGGCGGTTGACGATCAGGGCGATGTACCAGTCGGCGCTGAACGGGTCGTCCGTGCCGAAGCCGCCGATTCCGCCGCCGGCCGATCCTTCGGGCAGGCCGGGGACGCCGCCGACGCCGCCCGATCCGGCGCGGCCGGCGCCCTTCGGGCCGCCGACGAAGCCGGCCTCGGCCGGTCCGGGCTTCCCCTTGGTCTCGACCCGCTCCAGATCCTCGGTCTGCTCGGTGGCCCCGGCGAGTTTCCGCGCGACGTTGCGCGGCTGCTTGCGCGCCGTCTCGCGCTTCGATTCCTGCTCCTCGTGCGGCCGCTTGGCCTGCCTCGGCTCGGGCGCGGCGACGCCGCCGGGGGCGGCGGCCGCGGTCTCGCGCGGTCCGCCGCCGATCCGTCCGCCGCGGATCGGTCCCGCGGGGCCGGAGAGGCGCACGGTGAGGGTCGGTCCGGTCGTCGTCGCCGAGTGTCCGGCGGCGAAGACGAACAGCGCGCCGAAGAGCGCGACGTGCCCGAGCGCCGCGACGGCGAAGGAGCCGAAGTCCGCGCCCGCGGGGAGACGGATTCGGACCTTCACGCCCATCAGCGGCCCCGGTCGCGCGCCGCGGGCTTGGTGACGAGCGCGACGCGGGAGATCCCCGCCGCGCGCAGCGCGTCCATCGCCGCGAGCACCCGCCCGTAGGCGACGTCGGCGTCCCCTTCGAGGTAGACCGCCGCGTCGGCCGCCGCGCCGCCGCGGGCCTTGACCTCCTCCACGAGGAGCGAGTCGAGCACCGGGCGCTGGTCCACGTAGAACTGGCCGCGGCGGTCCACCGTGACGTGGATCCGCTTCTCCTGGATCTCCTCGCCGGTCGCCGCCTGAGGCAGCCCGACCTCGATCCCGCGCGTCATCATCGGCGCGGAGACCATGAAGATGATCAGGAGCACGAGCATCACGTCCACCATCGGCGTGACGTTGATCTCGGCGAGGGCCGTGCGCGGCCCGCGTTCGGCTCTGTAGCCCATCGCCGCTACAGGCCGTTGCGGCGACGCCGCTTGGCGAGCAGATGGGCGAAGTCGTACTGGAACTCGTCCATCTCGATGATCGCCACCCGCACCTGCCGCAGGAAGCTGTTGTAGGCGATCGCCGCCGGGATCGCGGCGAAGAGGCCGACCGCGGTGGCGATCAGCGCCTCGGCGATGCCCGGGGCGTAGCTCTCGAGGTTCGCCGCGCCGCTCATGCCGATGCGGCGGAACGACTCCATGATCCCCCAGACCGTGCCGAAGAGGCCGACGAACGGAGAGGTGCTGGCGCAGGTGGCGAGGAAGGTCAGCGAGCGCTCGAGGCCGCGGGTGTTCGCCGCGGCGGCGCGCTCCATCATCCGCTTCACGTCCTCGACGGCGTCGTCGTCGATCGCCCGCCCGCCTTCGCGGCTCTCCACGGCCAGTTGGCTGACCTCGTGGAAGGCGGCCTTGAAGATCGAGACGACGGGGGAGTGGGTCCACTTTTCCGAGGCGTCGCGCAGTTCGGCGAGCCGCGACCCGCCGTGGAAGCGCTGCAGGAAGCTGCGCGTCTCGGCGTTGGCCTTTCGGAAGTGCCGGCCCCGCTCGACGATGATCGTCCACGAGACGAGCGAGGCGACGAGGAGCAGGCCGAGGACGCACTTGGCGATCGGACCTGCGTCGGAAACGAGGCTCAGAACGTCCGCGCCGACGGCCGAGCCTGCGGCGAGCGCGATAGACACCGCCGAATCCCTCCACCGGCTGCGCGCCGGAATGCCGATACTACGCCATCCGCGCGGGTTTTCCACGCCGCCGCGTGGCACGATGGTCGCCGCGAATCGCGCCCGCGGGCGCGTCCCCGCGGACGCGCGGCGGACTCGGTTCGGGAGAACGTCCGCGCCGCGCGTCCCCTAGGCGCACGCGTGCGCGGAACGCCCTCGACGCCGAGGACCGGCCCGCGCCGCGCGCCCGCCGGGCGTTCCGCGGCAAGGAGCCTCGTCATGCGTCTGCCCGCGCCACGCTACGACCACTGTCTCGTCACCGGCGCTTCGTCCGGAATCGGCCGCGCCTTCGCCGCGGCGCTCGCGCCGCGCGCCGCGCGCCTCACGTTGACCGCGCGCCGCGCGGAGCGGCTCGAGGCGCTGGCCGCGGAACTGCGCGCCGCGCGCCCCGCGTTGGA
>JAJFTU010000225.1 GCA_021372775.1 bacterium
CGGCGGACCGCGACGCCGTCCACCGGCCGCGCGGTGTACGGCGCCCAGGTGAGGACGCTCGCGTCCCATCGCGCGGCGTCGAACCGCCTAAGCATCGACAGCAGGTGGTTGCCCGTCCCGCCGCCCAGGTCTCCGAGCAGATAGAGCAGCCGCCGCGGCGCCGCTTCGCCGTTCATCGCGCGCTCCGTCCGCGCGCCGCGCGCACCGCCTCGACGAGACGCCGCGTCGCGTCGTCGATCAGGGCGAACGCCGCGGCGAACCGCTCCGGCGGACCGCCGTAGGGGTCGGCGATCGCGGCGACCGGCGGCGACGCCAGCGCGCCGAGCAGGTGAATCCGCCGCCGCGCGTCGCCGCGACGCCGGCGGACCGCGCGACGCTGCCACGGCTCCATCACGAAGTAGATCGTGCCGGGGCTGTCGGAGAGCGCGCCGAGCGGCGTCGCGCGGTGGGCCGACAGGTCGAGGCCGCGCTCCCGCGCGGCGACGACCGCGGCGCCGGGCGGCGCCGCGCCGGCCGTCGCGTGCAGCCCCGCCGAAGCCACGGAGCACTCGGGAAGCATTTCCGCGCAGCGCGCGGCGGCGTAGGCGCTGCGGCAGATGTTGCCGAAGCAGACGAAGACCAGCCGCTCCGGCGGGGCGGCGAACCGGGGCGGCCGCGGCGGCGCGACGCGGTCCCGCAGCGCGCACTCCCAACGCCGGAGACGCCGCCGCAGCGCGGCCTCGAACGAGGCGAGCGCCCCGCCGCGCAGGCTCGGATGGTCCTGCGGCCCGTTCATCGGCGGCGACGCGCCGCGCCGAACAGCCAGCGGCGGCATTCGTGGAGAAACGGACGCGGATCGTCGCGGCGGAGCGTGTCGAAGTCGAGCGCGCGTCCCTGGCGCGTGCGGCGCAGGTCCCGCAGCGCCGCCGGCAGCGCCGCGGCGCCGCCGCGGCGAAGGCGGATGAGGAAGTGATCGAGGTCGCCGAGCAGCCACCAGAGGCGCACGTTCCAAATCGGCGCCGGCGGCGCCGCCGCCGCGCCGAGCAGTTCCTGCTCCAGCCACAGCCGCGGGAAGTCGATCCCCGCGGCGACGGCGAGCTGCATCGAGCCCCAGAAGCGGCCGTTGATCTCCATCAGCCACGCCCGCCCGTCGGTCGGGTCGCGCTTGAACTCGACCATCGCGACGCCGCTCCAGCGCAGCGCCGCCAGCAGCCGTCGCGCGTGCTCGAGCAGCGCCGGGTCGGGCGGCGCCGCCTCGCAGAGCGTGCTCACGCCTCCCCAGGGCGGCTTCTCGCGCAGCCGCCGATGGGCGAAGGCGCACGAGACCTCGCCGTCGCGGGCGAGCAGGAAGACGCCGCATCCCTCGCCCGGCACGAGCCGCTGCGCCAGAAACGGCCGTTCCGCGAAGGCGCCGTCGCGGCGCAGCGCCGCGCGCAGCTCTCCGCGGTCCCGCACGATCGCCACGGACGCGCCGCGCCAACGCCCGTCGGCGAGATAGCGCGAGCGCGCCGGCTTGAGGACCAACGGGAAGCCGAGCCGCTCGAGCCGCGGATCGTCCTCGAGGCCGGGTCCGCCTTCGAAGCCATCGGGGACCGGCACGCCGAGTTCCGCGGCGAGCGCCATCAGCCGGACCTTGTCGTGGGCGAGATCGAGCGCCTCGGCCGGCGGCGCGACGAGCTTCGTCCCCCGCGGCAGCGCGTCGCCGTGCTGCCTGAGCGCGGCGGTCGGCACGTCGGCCGCGGGCAGGACCGCCGCGGCGCCGTGCTCCGCCGCGGCGCGGCCGACCGCCGCGGCGAACTCGCGCGGCTCGTCCTCCGGCGACGGATGCAGGAAGCGCTTCGCGGCGAAGCGCGACGCCCAGCCGACTCCCCCGCCCCGCGGCGCGCCGGCGACGATCGCGCAGCCGCGACGCCCCAACGAGCGGATCGCCGTCAGCGACGCCCTCGTCGTCGCGTCGGGCACGACGACGCAGGTTCCGGCGAGGGGATCGCTCACCGCGCCGTCGGCGTCCAAGCGACCAGCTTCTCGCGGCGCGCCCAGCGGAGCCACGCGACGAGGATCGACAGGTTGACGAGGACGAAGTAGTGCGCGGCGCGCGCCGGCCGGAAGCCCAGCAGCCGCGGAAAGAAGGTCGCCGCCGCGCTGTAGGCGTAGAGCGCGGCCTGCAGCGCGAAGAGCGCGGCGAACGTCGGCGAGCCCGGCGCCGACGCGGCGCTCGCGCCCAGCGCCGCGAGGAGGGCGAACGGAACGAGCCAACGGCAGAGCTTGTGCGAGACGAGCTGCCACCAGAACAGCGGCGCGCGGAACGGGTTGACGCGCGGGAACTCGGCGAAGAACGCGGTGAGTCCGCGCAGCACCGTGCGTACCTTGCGCTGCAGTTCCGCGCCGGGGCGGGCGACGTCCTCGTAGTAGCCGAACGCCCCCTCGCCCTGCACCGCGCGCAGTCCGAGGCGCGAGGCCGCGATGACCGAACGGAAGTCGCTGGGGAGACGGTCGGAGAAGTCGTTGCACACTTCGCGCCGCACGGCGAAGAACGAGCCGCTCATGCCGACGAGCGAGCCGGCGTTCGTCTCGAGGCGCCGCAGGAACATCTCGTACCGCACGTAGAGTCCCTCGCCCGCGGGACGTCCGTCGCGCGTCACGAAGCGGTCGATCGAGCTCACGCAGCCGATCCGCGGGTCGGCGAACGGGCGGACGATCGCGGCGACGCCGTTTGCGTCGAGCCGCGTGCCGACGTCGGTGAAGACGATCACCTCCCCCGTCGCTTCCGCCAACGCCGCCTTCTGCGCCGCCTCCTTGCCGCCGCGCGCGGCGAGCCGGACGAGGCGCACGCCCCGCGCCGCGTACTCGCGCTCGACCAGCGCCGGTCCGTCGTCGGCGGAGGCGTCGTCGGCGACGATGATCTCCAGCCGCTCCGGCGGATAGTCCTGCGCGAGCGTGTTGTCGAGCTTGGCGCGCAGCCGCGCCGCGCCGTCGTGGACGGCGACGATCACGGAGACGCGCGGTTCGACGCGGCCCGACGGCGGCCGGCGGCGGCGCAGCGCCCCCAGCGCGCCCAAGACGGCGGGGTAGCCGACGTAGGCGTAGGCGACGAGCAGGGCGGCGAGGCAGAAGACGATCGCCGGCATCGGATCAACCGTTCCGTTCCGCGCCGGCTTGTTCCTTCTTCCGCTGGTAGTAGCGGGAGTAGTAGTAGTGGTAGTGCGAGCGGCCGTCCACGATGTTCGGCGCGAGGTCGTTCAGGACGACGCCGAGAACGCGCGTCCCCTCCAGCAGCGCCAGCGTCTCGGAGTACAGCTCCACCGGCGTCACGCCGGCCCTGGCGACGACCAGCACGCCGTCGGACAGGCGGCCGAGGGCGGTCGCGTCGCCGAACGGCGTCACCGGCGGCGTGTCCACGACGATCCAGTCGAACCGCTCCCGCAGGCGGACGAAGAGCCCGCGGCATTCCTCGGAGTCCATCAGCGCCGCCGCGTCCCGCGCCGCGCGGCCGCGCGGCATGATCCGCAGCGGGCTCTCGCGCAGGGAGACGATCGCGCCGTCGAGGTGCATGCGGATCTGCAGGACGTCGGCGAGGCCGCGCGACGGCGGCGGCGAGAGCCACGCCGTCGGCTCGGCCCGCCGCAGGTCCGCGTCCACGAGCAGCACGCGCTCGCCGTTGCGGGCGCCGAGCGCCAGCGCGAGGTTGAGCGCGACGAACGACTTCCCCTCTCCCGGCAGCGCGCTCGTGACCACGACGACGCGGGAGGACCCGCCGCTCTCCGCGACGAGGAGCGAGGCGAGGCGCTGGAAGCTCTCCGCGTTGGGGTCGGCGAGCGGCGCGCCGAGCAGGACCTCCGGCGCGCGGACGAGTTCGTAGGGCGCGCCGGCGCGATCCGGCGGGACGGCGGAGGAGGGCGACTTCGCGCCCGTCGTGACGTTCTCTCTCAACGGCGTGCTCGCCATGGCGCGTCAGCGGGGAAACGCGACCGCCGCGAGCGCCAGGAGCGCGACGGAAGCGACAGTGACCAAGGCGGCGAGCCAGCGACGGACGCGCCGCTGCCGCCGCGCGGTCTGCGTCTCGACCCGGCCGACGACGACGAGCACCGGCACGGACGACGCGGCGCGCAACCCTTGCCGCGAGCGGATGCGCGGCTGCAGGAACGTTCCGACGACCAGCGGCCCGACGCAGAGCACGAGCCCGGCCATGACGCTGAACGGGAAGACGATCATCGGCGAGGGGCTGATCGGGAAGAGCGGCGGGATCGCCCGCTCGATCACCTGGAACTGCTCCCCTTGGCGCGCCTGCTCGACCTTGTGCGTGCCGCGCGCGTTCTCGAGGCTCGTCTGGTAGTTCTTGTAGCGCTCCTGCAGGACGTCGTAACCCTTCGTCAGCTCGGCGAACTGCTGCTCGACCCGCGGCGCGCTTTCCAGCCGCTGGTTGAGCCGCGCGAGGTCGGCCCGGATCTGCTCGCGCTCGCGCTTCAGCCGCTCGATCTCGCGCGCCGAGCCGGCGACCTGCGCCGCGAGCGGCTCGCCGGCGAGCGACGACGACGCCTCGCCGCCCGACGCGGCCGGCGCCGGCTGCGCGGCGAGCGCCTCGTCCAGTTCCTTCGACTTGGCGCGCACCGCCGGATGGGCGTCCGTGTAGCGCGCGCGCAGATCGGCGAGTTCGCGCCGCAGACGGGCCGTGCGCGCCTCGGGCGTCTCCGCGTTGTCGGCCGGCGTCGCGGAGGGAAGGGGAAGCGACGAGGCCAGCGCCTTCTGCGCGGTCAGCAGTTCGTACCGGTTCTGCTCCTGCGCGAGGGCCCGCTCGGTCGCTTCGAGGTCGCGGCGCCGCCCCTCGAGAAGCTGCAGGTTCGGCTCGCGCTGGTCGCTCAGTTCGTAGAGGTGCTGCGACTTGAACGAGGCGATCGCCTGCTCCTGACGCTCGAGCTGCGCCCGCGCTTCGTCGGCGAGGCTTTCCAGGACGGTGGTCGTGGTCTCCGCCTGCGCCGTGCGGAGCTTGACGTTCTCCTCGATGAACAGAGAGGCGAGCATGTTCACCGCCGCGGCCGCCCGCTGCGGGTCGGCGTCGCGGTAGGCGAGGCCGAAGACCCCCGCGCCGCGCTGGGCGTCGAAGCGGATGACCGAGGCCTCGAGGCGCGAGGTGATCGCCCCCAGCCAGTGCTCGCGCTCGGCGCGCGCCTCGTCCACGCCGTAGATCTCCGACGCGACCTTGAGCAGGTAGGGACGGCTCAGCACCGACTCGCGCAGCGACGCGACGCGCATCGAGATGTCGTCCGGCGTCTGGTTCCGCACGAACTCCAGCGGCAGCCGCGACGGGGCGACGAAGATCTTGGTCTCCGCCTCGTAGGTGCGCGGCAGGAAACGCATCGCGGCGCGCCCGCCGGCGAAGCCCAGCGCGAGCCCCAGCAGCATGAGCCACCACGAGCGGGCGATGCGCTCGAACGTCTCCGCCAGCAGGACGGTCTTCTGCCTTCCGTTCATCGGGGTGCAATCCCCCCCTTTCGGCGCGCCGCGGGCCGCGACGGGCAGTCGGAATTTACGGGGAACTCGAACCCGCGCCACGAAAGCCATGTCCGATGCGGCGCGGAATTCGGTCTCGTCGCGCGGCCGGCGGCGGGCGGCGCTCCGGGGCGCCGAGCGAGGGACGGTTTGCGCCGGCCATTCCCGGCTCGGCGGCGAGGCCCGCCGGAACCCATTCCGCAGACCGACGCCGGGCGCGGTCGGCGGCGGCGCGGGCCCTCAATTAACGCCCCGGATGGGGGCGCCCTCGGGATAAACTGTTGTAACTTAGGTCCACTTCGAGAGGATGCAGGGGGTCGCGACGGATCGCCTCGGCGGCAGGTCGGGGCGGGACGTTTCGCCTTAGTTTCATTTTGGGAGAAGACGCATGGACGACGAAGGGATCGGCGGGCTCCCCCGCCCGGATGCCGTCAAGGGCATTTTGGCCGCCATGCAGCAGGACAACCCGGAGATCGCCGGGTGCGCCCTGCTCTCGGACGACGGGCTGATGATCGAGTGCCTTCTGCCCGACTCGCTCGAGGAGGGGTTCATCCAAGGGATGGCGGCGATGCTCGCCAGCGTCGGCGAAAGAACGTCGAACGAGATGGGCCTCGGGCCGATGGAGCAGATCATCGTGCGCGGCCGGGACGGGTTCGCCGTGATGGTCGGCGCGGCCGAAAAGACCTATCTCTTGGTCATCACGTCGTCGACGGCGAAACTGGGCTTGGCTCTCCTCGACGCGACCCGGGCCGCGGCCGAGATTAGAAAGAAGATGTAGCCATGGCTTCCAACTCTTCATCCCGACGGCGCGCGCCGCGCCCACAAGCGAGCGGGAGGAACACGATGCCTGTCAGACTTTCGGTGGTCAGCCAGAAGGGTGGTGCGGGTAAGACGACGGTGGTGCTCAACTTGGGCCTCGCGCTGGCCAAGCGGCACCGCGTCCTGATCGTCGATCTCGATCCGCAGGGCGGGATCGCCCTGTCGCTCGCCAAGCCGGACCAAGCGTGGGCCGGCCTCGCCGAGCTGCTCATGGGGAGCGCCTCGATCGACCAGGCGATCATCCAGACCAAGGAAGGGAACCTGTCGATCCTCTCCCGCGGCCGCCTCGATCCGGCGGACGTCTGCGAGTTCGAGCTCGCGCTCCATCAGGAAGGCGCGCTGGGCCGCGTCCTCGCCGACGTCGAGAAGGGGTACGACTTCGTGCTGATCGACACGCCGGCCGGCATGGGGATGATCCCCCGCGCCGCGCTGCAGGTGACGAACTTCGCGATGGTCACCTTCCAGGCCGAGCCGCTGGCGATGCGCTCGATCGGCCAGGTCCTGCGCGTCATCGAGCGGGTCAAGGCCGACGAGAACCCGCAGCTCGAGCTGGTCGGGATCCTGCCGACGATGGTCGACGCCGAGAACCAGAGCTCCAAGACCGCGCTCTGGACGATGTGGTCCGGGATGCAGGGCGTCCTCGACAACCACATCCCGCGCTCCGACGTCTTCAGCAAGGCCAGCGAAGTCGGCATTCCGATCGCCTTCCTCGGCGGGCCGTCGCGTCCGGAGGTCCGTCGGTTCGACGCTCTCGCCGTCGAGGTCGAGAACATCATCGACAGGTTCACGCCGAAGGAGACGGAGGAGCCGGAGGGCGCTTACCGTGAGCTCGTCTGATCTCGAGTTCGCGCGTTCGATCGCCGAGAGGCTGAAGGCGCAAAAGGACGCCGCGAAGCCGGCCCAGTCCGGCGGCGGGTACGTGCGTTTCTCGTTCGGCGCGCCGCCGCCCGCGGCGCGCCGGGCGGCGCCCGAGCCTTCGGCGGCCGAAGAGCCGAAGGCGGCGCCGGCGGAGGCGCCGGTCGTCGCGGTCGACGAGACGCCGGTCGCCGTCGAGGAGACGCCCGTTCCGGTCGCCCCCGAAGCGCCGGCCGACGAGCCGGACCTGGCGGCGGCGTTCGAGCGGCTCATCGAGACGCCGGCCGCGCCGGACGTTTCGACGCAGGCCGTCGAAGTGGTCGAGGCCGAAGCCGAAGCCGAGGCCGCCGAAGCGGTCGTGGTCGAGGCCGAAGCGCCGGCCGTCGAAGCGGTCGTGGTCGAGGCCGAAGCCCCGGTCGTGGAAGCGGTCGAGCCCGAGTCCGAAGCCCCGGTCGTCGAAGCGGTCGAGCCCGAAGCCGAAGCACCGGTCGTCGAAGCGATCGAACCCGAAGCCGAAGCCCCGGTCGTCGAAGCGATCGAGCCCGAGGCCGAAGCCCCGATCGTCGAAGCGATCGAGCCCGAAGCCGAAGCCCCGATCGTCGAAGCGGTCGAGCCTGAAGCCGAAGCGCCGATCGTCGAAGCGATCGAGGTCGAGGCCGCGAAGGAAGCGGAGGCCGCGCCCGCGGTCGCCGCCGTCGAAGCGTCGTCGCCGAAGGCGCCGGCGCTGCCGGAGCTCCGCCTCGAAGGGCTGCCGGCGTTCGGGCCGCAGGCGTGGGACGCGCTGCTCGATTGGTGCATCGCCGCGGCCGGCGCGTCGGAAGCGTTCGCGATGGAAGGGCAAGGCCTCCCGATCGCCGTCCGGGGAACCGACGAGGAAGCCCGGCTCGGCGCGGTCGGAACGCGGGCCGTGATGGCGCTCGGCCAGGCGAAGTTGATGGGGCTCGCCGAAGAGGCGCCCGAGCAGTTCGACGTCTACGCCGGCGACAAGGTCCTCTCCGTGATCGCCGTCGATTTCGGCGCCGACCAGGTCATCACCGTCGGCGTCGTCGGAACGCGTCCCGTCGCCCCGGAGGCCCGCCGGAAGATCGGCGCGGTCCTCCACGGCTGGATGGGCGTCTGACAGGCAGGCCGAGGCCGCCGTCCTTCGGGCCGGCGGCCTTTTGACCGCGCCGGACGGTGGCGATGAGCGACGAGGGAAGCGGATACGGCGTCGAGCGCGCGGCGGACGCGGCGTCCGGACGCGCGGCGCCGCTGGACGAGATCCTCGACGCGATCGACGTCGGCCTGATTCTCCTCGACCCCCCGCGCTCCGCCGTCGTTTCGATCAACGTGCCGGGAAAGCGGCTCCTCGCCGCGGCGGGCGCGCCCGTCGACTTCGACGGGCTGCGGCGCCTCTTCCTCCCCGCGGTCGGCGACTGGACGATCCCGACCGGCCCGACCCGCTCCGGCACGCTGCGCCTCGGCGCGACGCTCGTCGGCTACAACACCTATCCGGCGGGGGACGGGCTGATCTGCATCGTCGCGCGGGACGTCACCGAGCGCGCGCGCCTCGAGTCGATCGCGCAGGCCGTCAACATCATGGACCACACGGGCTACATCTTCTCGTGCATCCGCCACGAGATCGGCAACCCGCTGAACTCCATCAAGACGATCCTCTCCGTCCTCGACGCGAACCTCGACTCCTACCCGCGGCCGGCGCTCGCCGACAACCTGCGGCGCTGCCTCGGCGAGGTCCAGCGGATCGAGACGCTGCTGCGCTCGCTCAAGAACTTCAGCCTCTACGAGCACCCCGCGCCGGAGCTGCTGGAGCTGCCCTCGTTCATGGAGCAGTTCCTGCGCCTGGTGCAGCGGCAGCTCGAGGGGCGCAAGATCGCCGTCTCCACGGCCTTCGCCGACGACGCGCGGCTGGCGTTCGTCGATCCGCGGGCCCTCACCCAGGTGATGCTCAACGTCGTGGTCAACGCGATGGACGCCCTCGCCGGGCGGGAGTCGCCGCGGATCGAGATCGCGGCGACGCGCTCGGGCGAGTACGTCCTGCTCAAGGTCGCGGACAACGGCGTCGGAATCACCCCCGAGCAGCGCCGCAACCTGTTCCGCCCGTTCTACACTTCGAAGCCGCACGGCACCGGCCTCGGGCTGGTGATCGTGCGCAAGCTGCTGACGAAGATGAACGGCCACATCGACGTCGAGGGGCGCCCCGGCGCGGGCGCGACGGCGACGCTGGCCATTCCCGCCCACCCCGAAGCGCCGGCGAGGCCCATGCGATGAAGACTGTCCTCCTGGTCGACGACGAAAAGGTCTTCCTCTCCAGCCTCAAGGAGGGGTTGCAGTCGTTCGGCAAGCGGCTGCGCGTGCTGACGGCGCGCGACGGCAAGGAGGCGATCGGCGTGCTCGCGCGCACGACCGTCCACCTCGTCGTCACCGACCTCAACATGCCCGGCGTGGACGGCATGGCGCTCCTCGCCCACATGAGCCGCAAGCACCCCAAGGTGCCGGCGATCGTGATGACCGCCTACGGCTCGCCGGAGACGGAGCAGAAGGTCAACGCCCTCGGCGCGCTGCGCTACATCGAGAAGCCGATCGACTTCAAGGAGACGGCGCGGCTGGTCTTCGACGTGCTCGAGCTGCCGACGAGCTACATCCGCGGCATCGGCGTGCCGAGCTTCGCGCAGCTGATCGAGGTCGAGCGCAAGACCTGCATCGTGCGCGCCACCTCGTACGAGACGCCGCCGCGGACCGGCGTGCTGCATTTCGTCGACGGCGAGCTGGTGCACGCCGAAATCGGGGCGCTCGCCGGCGCCGAGGCGGCGTACGAGATCCTCGCCTGGGGCGAGGCGAGCCTCGAGCTCGAGGAGCTGCTCGGCAAGGCCGCGGAGCGCACGATCCACGCCCCGCTCGCCAACCTGGTCATGCAGAGCCTCGTGATCGCCGACCAGAAGCGGAGCGAGGCCGAGGCGGCCGCGGGAGAAGGAGCCGCCGCCGAGCGGCCGGCCTACGAGGCGCCGAAGCTGGAGGAGGAAGCGCCCGCGGCGAAGGAGACCGAGGCCGAGCCGGCGGACGAGGGGGCGCCCGACGAGGGGGCGACGCTGGCGATCGCCGAGGCGGCCGCCGGGCAGGTGCAGGAGATCCTCGCCAACCTGCGGCAGCTCGTCCCGGGAACGGAGACCCTCGGGCTGGTCGCGGCCAACGGCGTCGCGGCGCAGGTGCTCTGCGCCCCGGGGCACGACGCGGACGAGGCCCGGGAGCGGATGGCGCCGCTCGTTTTCGCCCTGGTCGAGTCGGCCGAGATGAACGCCGCGAGCTTCGACAAGGACCGCTTCCGCCGCGTGACGGTCGAGTGCGGCGGCGGGCACGTCTCGGCGATGCGGGTCAACGACCAGTTCTACCTCTTCGCCGTGACGTCCTCGCGGGCCAAGCTCGGGATGATCTACTCGGCGATGGACGCCACCGCCCGCTCGCTGGCGCTGGTTCTCTAGCGGCGCGGGACGGCCGCCGCGCGCGCCGCCCGAGGCCCCGTTTCGGACGCTCGCCGACGTTGGTTCTCGGACGGCGCGGCGCCGGCCGCGGGGCCCCGTCCACCCGCGGACAGGTGTCCGGACAGGTGTCCGTCCGCGGACGCGGGACGCGCCGCCGGCCCGGCGTCCGGAGGCGGGCGACGCCGCAACTCCTTCATTCACCGACCTTTGGGCCTGACGCCGGGACGGGCCGGCGGCCGGCACGCCCTTTGCGTCTCCGGCGGGCATGTGCGGCGCGCCGTCCAGCTTCCCGGAAGAGAAGGTCCTCGTCGCTCCGGCGCCGCGGCCGTGGGCGGCGGCCGCGCTCGCGGCGTGGCGGGAAGCCGGCGGCCGGGGGGTCGTCGCGCTTCCCGCGGGGATCGGCCGGGCGGGGCTGGTCTTCGCCGCCGCGGCGGAGGCGCGCCGCGCGCTGATCGTCGTCCCCACCCCGCGCCGGGCCGCCCGCTGGCGGGAGGCGGCGGGGCGTTGGCGGGACGCGGCGGCTGCGGCGGCGGGTCCGGATCGCCGAACGCCGGACGGCGCATCGGGCGGCTCGGCGCCCGGCGCCCGCACGACCCGGGCCGCGGACGACTCGGCGATCATCGCGACGCCGACCGAAGCGCTCGCCGTGGTGGGCGGCGACGGCGGCGAGTTCGATCTGCTGGTCTTCGACGCCGTGCCGGCCCCGGGCGGGATGCGGGTCGAGCTTCATCCCGACGCGCTGGAGACGCTCGCGGCGTGCGGGGCGGCGAGACGCCTCGGCCTCTGCCGCGCCGACCTCCCGGACGCCGCGCGCCGCCCCCTCCCGCCGGCGCTCGGACCGCGCGTCTTCGAGCTGGCGTTCCGCGCCGGGGCGGCCCTCGACGTGGCCGCGGTCGGCCTCGCGCTGGGGCCGGAGGAGCGACGCGCCTACGCCGCCGACGCGCGCTTGTTCGGGCCGCTCCTCGCGGAGTTCGAGCGGCGCGGGCCCCGCGCCTCGTGGGAGGAGTTCGTGCGGGAGACGTCGCGGGGGGAGTCGGGCCGGGAGGCGCTCGCGGCGTGGCGCCGCGGCCGGCGGCTTCTCGCGGGCGCGCGGAGCGCCGCCGCCGCCGCCCGTGAGCTCCTCCGCGCGCACCGCGGCGCGCGGACGGTCGTCGTCGCGGCGGGGCGGCAGGCCGCCTACGCCCTCGCCTTGGACAACCTCCTCATGCCGCTGACCAGCGACGTCGCCGCCGCGGAGCGCGAGGAGGCGCTGCGCCTCTTCGGCGAGGGGAGGCTGAGGGCGCTGGTCTTCGCCAGCGTCCCGGAGCGGCTCCCGGCCGCGGCGGAGGCCGAGGTCGCGCTCGTCGTCGGCGGGGAGCGGGACGTCGTCGCCGCGCTTCCCCGCGTCGAACGGCTGCTGAAGCCGCGGGAGAGCGGCCGGGCGCTGCTTTACGCGCTGGCGACCTCCCCGACGTTGGGCGCGGCGGGCGCCGAAAGGCGAATCGCGGCGGCGGGCCGAGCGGCGGCGGCCGCCTCGTGAGATCCCCCGCCCCGTTCACCGTGCGGGACGGCGTCCTCGTTCCGCACTACTTCCGCGAGGCGGACGAGGCGTGGATCGCGCGCCTGCTCGCGGCGCGGCGCGCGGCGGTCGGCGCGCCCCGCCGGGCGCTGCCGGACGACGGCGCGGCGGCGGGAGCGCCGGCGGCCAAGCGCCGGCTGATCGAAACGCTGCTCGACGACCTCGCCGCGCGCCGAGCCTTGGCCGCCCCGCCGCGCGCGGCGCGGCGGGCGCTCTTCCTCGCCCGCGCCGCTTCGGACGCGCCGCGGGACGAGGTCGTCGCCGCGGTCGCGGCCGAGATGCGGCTCGAACCGGACGCGCTGCTCGCCGCCGCGGTCGCCGACCTCGCCGACGAACGGCTGGTCGAGCCGCTGCCGGCCGGCCTTTCCCCGCCATGGCTCGCCGCGCGGGGAAACGAGCGGCTGCTGCAGCTTGCGCTGGAGCGGGCGCGGGCCGTCGAACTGCGGCTCGCCGGGCGGGGCGAGGAGGTCGCGCGCGCGGCGCGGGATCTCGACCTCGCCGTCGAGGCGGCGAGGGACGGGGCGGGCGGCCTCCGCCTGCGCCTGGCCGGGCCGCTGGCCCTTCCCGGCAGACGCGCGCGCTGCGCCGGAGCGCTCGGCGAGCTCGCCGCCTGCCTCGCGTGGTCCGGGGGGTTCGCGCTCCGCGCGCGGGTCGAGTGGAACGACGCCCCCGCCCTGTTCGAGCTCCGCGCCGGGGAGGTCGAGCTGCCGCGGAATCGGCCCTCCGGGCGCGGCCGCGCAGTCGTCGAGGCGCTGACGCGCGAGGGGCCGCCGCGCTTCGCCGTGCGGCGCGACCCGCCGCCGCTCGAGGTCGGCGGAGCGCTCGTCTTCCCCGACCTCGAGGTGCGGGACGCCGCCGCGCCGGGCCGCCCCTGCTTCGTCCACGCGCTCGGCCTCTGGACCCCGGCGTATCTCGCGCGGCGCCTCGCGCTGCTCGGCGAGCCGGCGGCGCGCGGCCTGATCGTCTGCGTGGACGAGTCGCTCGGCGTCGGCGGAGGCGGCGTTTCGCCGGAGGGTTTCGTCCGCTACCGCCGCACGGTCGCGCTCGGCGCGCTGGCACGGGCGATGGCGGCGGCGCGCGGGCCGCCTTCCCCGCCCCCCGCGCGGCGCGCGCCGCGCCGTCCGGCGGCGCGGAGGGGCGGAGCGTGGTATTCCGTTGGCGCGGAGGACGCGCGATGCGCGAGATCACGGTCCACTCGTGGGCGGAACTGCAGCAGGAGGTCTTCGCCGGAAGCTGGAGCGAGACGATCGGGCGCTACCGGTCGCCCTTCGTCTTCCGCGGCAACAACGACGCGCGGGCCGACCTGCGGACGGGGCTGGTGCGGCTCGGCGGGCCGCCGGCGCGGCAGGAGCTCCACCTCCTCCGGAACTTCCGCAAGTACGCGCGGCAGGACGCCGTCCCCGGCGACTCGATCTGGAACTGGCTGGCGCTGGCGCAGCACCACGGCCTGCCGACGCGCCTCCTCGACTGGTCGTTCTCGCCGCTCGTCGGGCTCCACTTCGTGACCGAGGACATCCGCCGCTACGGCGTGGACGGCGTGCTCTGGTGCCTCGACCACGTCCGCGCGCAGGACTGCCTGCCGCCGGCGCTGCGGAACGCGCTGGCGCGCGAGGGGTCGGAGGTCTTCACCACCGAGATGCTCGCCGCCGAGGCGCGGACGCTCGAGCAGTTCGACGCCCTCGGCGCCGCGTCGCCGTTCGTCGTCTTCCTCGAGCCGCCGTCGCTCGACGAGCGGATCGTCAACCAGTTCGCCCTCTTCTCGCTGATGTCCGGCGCCGGCACGGGGCTCGACGCCTGGCTCGGGACGCGCCCCGACCTCTGCCGCCGCATCGTCGTCCCGGCCGACCTGAAGTGGGAGGTCCGCGACAAGCTCGACCAGCTCAACATCACCGAGCGGGTCCTCTTCCCCGGCCTCGACGGGCTGTCGCGCTGGCTGACGCGCTACTACGCGCCGACGCGCCGCTGAGGCGCCCGCGGAACGACGAAGGGCGCGGCCTTGGCCGCGCCCTTCGCTTCGTCCGGCGATCCGCGCCGGAGGTCAGTGCGGGATCTTCGCCGCGTCGGCGAGGAACTTCGCCAGCCCCGCGTCGGTCAGCGGGTGCTTGGCGAGCTGCTTCAGCACGCCGAACGGAATCGTCGCGACGTCGGCGCCGATCAGCGCCGCGTCCACGACGTGCATCGGGTTGCGCACGCTGGCGACGATGATCTCGGTGTCGAAGCCGTAGTTGTCGTAGATCGCGCGGATCCGGCGGATCAGCTCCATCCCCTCTTCGCCGACGTCGTCGAGCCGCCCGACGAACGGGCTGACGTAGGTCGCGCCGGCCTTCGCCGCGAGCAGCGCCTGCAGCGGGCTGAAGCAGAGGGTCAGGTTGGTCTTGATGCCGTTCTCGGCGCACCACTTCGTCGCCTTGAGCCCTTCGGGAATGATCGGGATCTTGACGACGATGTTCTCGTGGATCTCGTGCAGCGCCTCCGCCTCGCGGCGGATGCCGTCGCAGTCGGTCGCCGTGACCTCGGCGGAGACCGGGCCGTCCACGACGGCGAGGATCTCGTCGAGGACCTCGCGGAACGGGCGGCCGGTCTTGGCGACGAGCGACGGATTGGTGGTCACGCCGTCGAGCAGCCCCATCTTGGCGGCTTCCTTGATCTCGGCGACGTCGGCGGTGTCGATGAAGAATTTCATGTCGTGTCCTCTGGGCCGCGGCGGCTGTCGCGCCGCGGTCAGTCCTGGCCTTCCCCGCTCCCCGACTCCTCGGTCGGGACGACCTGGGAGCGGGTCACGGAGACGACTTCGTCCTCGTCGGTCTTGAGGCGGATGATCCGCACCCCCTGCGACGAGCGGCCGCAGCGGCGGATCTCCACCACCGGCGTGCGCAGCGTCTGCCCGTCCTTGGTGGCGACGACGAGCTCGTCGTCGTCGTGCACCGGGATCGAGGAGACGACCGGCCCGGTCTTGTCGGTGATCTTGAGGTTGATCAGCCCGAGCCCCGCGCGCCCCTGCACGCGGTACTCGTCGGCGTCGGTCCGCTTGCCGTAGCCGTGGCGGGTGATGGTGAGGATGTCCTCGTCCCCGCGGACCACGGTGGCGCTGACGACCTCGTCCCCCTCGCGCAGCTCGATCCCCTTCACGCCGCGCGCCGTGCGGCCCATCGCGCGGACCTCGGAGAGCGGGAAGCGGATCGCCATGCCGTCGTTGGTGGCGATGAAGACGTGGTCGTTCTCCCCCACGTTGTGGACGGAGATCAGCTCGTCGTCGTCGTCCAGCGTGAGGGCGATCAGCCCCTGCGCGCGGATGTTGCCGTAGGCGGCCAGCTCGGTGCGCTTGACGACGCCGCGGCGGGTGATCGTCACGATGTAGCGCCCCGCCTGCTCGAAGTCGCGCACCGCGAGCAGGCCCTGGACCGTCTCCCCCGGCTCGAGCCGCAGCAGGTTGACGATCGGCTTGCCGCGCGCCGCGCGCCCCGCCTCCGGCACCTGGTAGACCGGCAGGGCGTGGACCCGCCCGCGGGAGGTGACCCAGAGGCTCGTGTCGTGCGTGGAGACGACGCGGACGCGCTCGATGTAGTCGTCCTCGCGCGTCTCCATCAGCTTGATCCCCGCGCCGCCGCGCCCCTGCGAGCGGTACTCCGTCAGCGGCGTGCGCTTGACGTAGTCGGCGTGGGAGAGCGTCAGCACGACCTTCTCGTCGGCGATCATGTCGAGGGTCTGGATCTCCCCTTCGTCCTCGACGATCTCCGTGCGGCGTTCGTCGCCGTACTTCTCGCGGATCGCCTTCAGCTCGGCGACGACGATCTCGTCCACCAGCGCCGTGGAGCCGAGCACCCGCTTGTAGTACTCGATCTTCCCCAGCAGCTCGGCCAGCTCCTCGAGCAGCTTCTCCCGCTCGAGCTGCGTCAGCCGCTGCAGCCGCATGTCGAGGATCGCCTGCGCCTGCACGTCGCTGAAGCCGAGGCCGAGCAGGCCCTCCTTCGCCGCCGGCGCGTTGGCCGAGCGGCGGATCAGCGCGATGACCTCGTCGAGGATGTCGAGCGCCTTCTTCAGCCCCTCCAAGATGTGCGCCCGCGCCTCGGCCTGCCGCAGCAGGAACTGCGTCCGGCGCACGACGACCTCGCGGCGGTGCCGGAGGTAGTGCCAGAGCATCTGCTTGAGGTCGAGGACGTGCGGCCGGCCGTCCACGATGGCGAGGAAGATCGCGCCGAAGGTGATCTGCAGCTTGGTCTGCTTGAAGAGGTTGTTGATGACGACGTTGGCGACCGCTTCCTTCCGCAGTTCGAGGACGAGGCGGATCCCCTCGCGGTCCGACTCGTCGCGGATGTCGGCGATCCCCTCGAGCTTCTTGTCCCGGACGAGGTCGGCGATCTCCTCGATCAGCTGGACCTTGTTGACCTGGTACGGCAGCTCGGTCACGACCAGCCGGTCGCGCTGGTTCTTCGCCCCCTCCTCGAACTCGATCCGGCCGCGGACGAGGATCCGGCCGCGCCCGGTGCGGTAGGCGGAGCGGATCCCGGCCCGGCCGTAGATCACGCCGGCGGTCGGGAAGTCGGGGCCGACGACGAACCCCGCGAGGTCATCCACCGTGCAGTCGGGGTTGAGGACGAGGTGCTCGGCGGCGTCGATCAGCTCGCGCAGGTTGTGCGGCGGGATCTTCGTCGCCATGCCGACGGCGATGCCGTCCGCGCCGTTGGCCAGCAGGTTCGGGAAGCCGCAGGGCAGGACGAGCGGCTCCATCTCCGTGTTGTCGTAGTTCGGCGCGTAGTCGACCGTCTCCTTCTCGATGTCGGCGAGAAGCTCCTGCGCCAGCGGGTCCATGCGGATTTCGGTGTAACGCATGGCCGCCGGCGGATCGCCGTCGATCGAGCCGAAGTTCCCCTGCCCGTCCACGAGCGGGTAGCGGAGCGAGAAGTCCTGCGCCAGCCGGACGATCGTGTCGTAGGCGGCGGCGTCGCCGTGCGGGTGGAACCGCGCGATGACGTCGCCGACGGTCTTGGCGCTCTTGCGGTACGCCTTGTCGGACGTGTTGCCGGCCTGCTGCATCGCGTAGAGCACGCGGCGATGCACCGGCTTCAATCCGTCGCGCACGTCGGGCAGCGCCCGGCCGATGATCACGGACATCGCGTAGTCGAGATACGCCGTGCGCATCTCGTCTTCGATGTTCACCGGCTGGCGCGCGGTCACGCTTCCGTCGTCTGCCATGTCGTCCTGACCTCGCTGGGCCGGCGCCGCGCGGGGCGGCGCCGCGGGTCACACGTCGAGGTTCCGCACGTCGAGCGCGTTTTCCTCGATGAACTGCTTGCGCGCCGGGACGTCGTCGCCCATCAGCACGCTGAAGATGCCGTCGGCCTCGACCGCGTCGTTGACCAGCACCTGGAGCAGGCGGCGATTTTCCGGGTTCATCGTCGTCTCCCAGAGCTGGTCGGGGTTCATTTCGCCGAGCCCCTTGTACCGCTGGACGGCCACGCCCTTGCGCCCGGCCTCGAGCAGGTGGTCGAGCAGCGCCCCGCGGGAGTGCAGCTCCGTGGGCGCGCCGCCGCCGACCGTGACCTGCGTCCCGCCGGAGAGCTCGGCCAGCCGCGGGAAGAGCGCGCGCAGCTGGCGGTACTCGCCGGCGAGGACGAGCTCGTCGTTGACCAGGAACAGGCGGTGGCCGTGGTCGAGGGCGACGCCGCGGATCTCGTAGAGGCCGTGCTCCTCGTCGGTGGCCAGTTCCTCGATCTCGTGGCGGCGCTGCGAGAGGAACTCGGCCAGCGCCTCCATCCGCTCGCGGTCGGCGAAGTCCTGCTTGCCGGCGAAGCCGAGCTCGAGCAGCGCCTCGACCGCCGTCTCGGGCCAGCCGCGGCGGGCGAGCGCCTCGCGGTAGCGGCGGTACTGGACGAGCTGCTCGAGCAGGTTGACGAGCTCCGGCCCCGACCACTCGCGGCCCGACGTCAGGGAGCGGACGGTCCGCTCCTCGGCCGCCTTGCGCACGAGGAAGTCGTTCAGGTCCTGGTCCGTCTGGAGGTAGAGCTCCTGCTTCCCCTTCTTGACCTTGTAGAGCGGCGGCTGCGCGATGTAGACGTGGCCGCGCTCGACGAGCTCCCGCATCTGGCGGAAGAAGAACGTCAGCAGCAGCGTGCAGATGTGGCTGCCGTCGACGTCGGCGTCGGTCATCAGCACGACCTTGTGGTAGCGCAGCTTGCTGACGTCGAAGTCGTCGCTGCCGATCCCGCAGCCGAGCGCGGTGATCATCGTCCGGATTTCCTCGTTCTCGAGCATCCGGTCGTAGCGCGCCTTCTCGACGTTGAGGATCTTGCCGCGCAGCGGGAGGATCGCCTGGAAGCGGCGGTCGCGTCCCTGCTTGGCCGAGCCGCCGGCCGAATCGCCCTCGACGAGGAACAGCTCGCACTCCTGCGGGTCGCGCGACTGGCAGTCGGCGAGCTTGCCGGGGAGCGAGCCGGATTCGAGCACCCCCTTGCGGCGCGTCAGCTCCTTCGCCTTGCGCGCCGCCTCGCGCGTGCGCAGGGCGAGGGCGCACTTCTCGACGACCGCGCGCGCGTCCTTCGGGTGCTCCTCGAGGAAGCGGGAGAGGGCCTCGTTGACCAGCGCCTCGACGACCCCCTTGACCTCGCTGTTGCCGAGCTTGGTCTTGGTCTGCCCCTCGAACTGCGGGTTCGGCACCTTGACCGAGACGACCGCGGCCAGCCCCTCGCGCACGTCCTCGCCGGCGAACTGCAGCTCGCGGAACTCCTTCGGCAGCCGCGGCGCCTCCGCCTGGAGGTAGTTGTTGAGCGTGCGGGTCAGCGCCGCGCGGAAGCCGGCGAGGTGCGTCCCGCCCTCCGCCGTGTTGATGCTGTTGGCGAAGGAGAAGACGTTCTCCTGGTAGGAGTCGTTGTACTGCAGCGCGATTTCGGCGCCGACGCCGTCCTTCTCGCCGCGGAGGAAGATCGGCGGCTGGTGGAGCGGCGCGCGGCCCTTGTTGAGGTGCGAGACGAACTCCGAGATCCCGCCCTCGTAGTGGAACTCGACCTCGCGCAGCTTCGCGCCGCGCTCGTCCTTGAGGACGATCCGCACGCCGCTGTTGAGGAAGGCGAGCTCGCGCAGCCGCTGGGCGAGGACCTCGAACGAGAACTCGAGCGTCTCGAAGATCTGCGGGTCGGGGCGGAAGGTGATCTTGGTTCCGCGGCGGTCCGTCTTGCCGGTCTGCTGGAACTCGGAGACCGGCTCGCCGCGCGAGTACTCCTGCCGGTAGACGCGGTTGTTGCGCCAGATCTCGAGGTTGAGCGACTCGGCGAGGGCGTTGACGACCGAGACGCCGACGCCGTGCAGGCCGCCGGAGACCTTGTAGGCGGAGTGGTCGAACTTGCCGCCGGCGTGGAGGTAGGTCAGCACGACCTGCGCCGCGGGCAGCCCGGTGTCCTCGTGGGTGTCCACGGGGATGCCGCGGCCGTTGTCGATCACCGTGACCGAGTCGTCGGCGTGGACGGTGACCTCGATGCGGTCGCAGTGCCCGGCCTGCGCCTCGTCGATCGAGTTGTCCACGACTTCCCAGACGAGGTGGTGCAGTCCGACCGCGGAGGTCGAGCCGATGTACATCCCGGGGCGCTCGCGGACCGCCTCGAGCCCCTTGAGGATCTTGATCGAGCTGGCGTTGTACTCGCGCTCGCCGCCGGCGGCGTTCGCCGCTTGGGTGTCGGTTTCGTTGTCGGCCATGGGTCCTCGTCCGGCGGCGGGCCGCCGGGCCTCAATCGAGCGCGGCGACCTTCCCGGCCGCCACCGCGAGCCGAAGCGCCCCGGCCGGGACGCCCAAGCCCGCCTTCGACGTGGCCGCCAAGACCTGCGCCTCGGCGGCCGCCGCCTCGAGGAGCGCCGCCAAGCGGCGCGGGTCGAGGTCGGTGTCCACGTCGTCCAACAGCAGGAGCGGCTTCCGCCCCGTCCGGGCCAGCCGCACCCGCCGCACCTGCGCCGCCGTCACCGCCGCGAGAGCCGATCGGACCTGGCCGGCCGAACCAAGTTTGAGCAGGTCGGCCCCGTCGAGTTCGATCAGCAAGTCGTCCCTGTGCGGCCCCGCGGACGTCCGGAGCGTCTGGCGGTCCAGAGGGCGCTGCCGTTCCAGGCGCTCCCTCAGCGTTCCGCCCTTGCTCCGCCCGGCCTCGCGGTAGACGAGCTTGGCCCTCGCCCCTTCCGGGAAGAGATCCGGCCAGCTCGCCAGCTCCGCCTGCCAAGCGGCTATCTGCGCCCTCCTCCGCGAGGCGATCTTGCCGCCGATACCGGCGAGGAGATCGTCCCAAGGATCGAGTTCGCGGTCCCCCGCGCCCCGCCGCAGAGCCTCGTTCCGTTGGTTCAAGGCCCGGCGGTAATCGCTCAAGTCGGCGAGGTGGGCCGCGTCGGCCGCGGCCGTGGCCCGGTCAACGAACCGGCGCCTCTCGGAGGGGCTTCCGGCCACCTGCCGGATGCTGTCTCCGGCGAGCGGCAGGGCGGGCAGAAGTCCCAGATATTCCGCCAACTTAGCGTCGAATTGTCCCACGGAAAGGACCCGTTCGCCACGCGCCTTTCCGAGGGCCATCGCCAGCCCGGGAAGCGGCCCGTCGGGCCCTTCCAACGCCCCCTCGACCCGCAGATGGGCCTCCCCGACGGCGATCGCCTCCCGCGGGTCGCGGGTGCGGAACGAGCGGGTCGTGGCCAGCAGGTAGGCCGCCTCGAGGAGCGAGGTCTTTCCCTGCGCGTTGGCCCCGGTCACGACGACGAGGCCCGCCCCCCCGAGGTCGATCGACTGGGGGACGAGGTTGCGGACGTTCTCGACGGTCAGGCGGGTCAGCACGGGGCGCCTTCGCGGGCGTTCGGGTTTCGGCCGTCCCGCCGCCCGGCCGGAGAGGCGCGCCCGGCGCGGACGACCATCGCCCGCGCCGCCGCGATTCCGCTACTGCAGGGCCATCGGCATGACGACGTACTTGTCGTCGCGCGTGTCGCCCGCTTCGCGCACCGGCTCGAACAGCCCCTGCCCCATCTCGCGGCCGAGGCTGACGCGGACCCGCTCCGTGCCGGCGACGTTGAGGAAGTCGAGCAGGTACTGGGCGTTGAAGCCGATCGCCAGCGGCTCGCCGGAGTACTGGATCGGGATCTCTTCCATCGCCTCGCCCAACTGCTGCTGCTCGACGGAGATCTTGAGCAGGTCGATGCCGAGGTCGAGGCGGATCTGGCGCGTGTTCTCTTGGCTGAGGACGGAGACGCGCTCGATGGCGCTCTTGAAGGCGGAGACGCCGATCTCGAACACTTTGTCGTTCCCCGCCGGGATGACCTTGCGGTAGTCGGGGAAGCGGGTCTCGCCGAGGGTCGTCCAGAGTTCGCGCTCGCCGAACTGGGCGAAGAGGGAGCTCTTCTCGAGCCAGAAGTAGCTGTCGCCGTCGTGCTCCGCGCCGAGCCGCTGCAGCTCGGCCAGCGCCTTGCGCGGCACGACGACCTTCTCGATTTCCTTGTCGGAGACGTTCTGGCCGACGCGGCGGGACAGCGAGAGGCGGTGCCCGTCGGTGGCCACGATCGTCGCCACGTCGCCGTTCCATTCGAGCAGCGCCCCGCCGAGGGCGTAGCGCGGATCGTCGGAGGTCACGGCGAAGATCACCCGCTTCACGGCGTCGGTGAGCTGGTCGGCGGCCAGCAGGGCGGCCGGCTTCCCTTCGCGCTGGCGGAAGGTCGGGAACTGGTCGGAGTCCTGCGTGGCGAGGCGCGAGCGGAAGCTCTCGCTGACGATGTGGAGGCTGGAGCCGTCGTAGCGCAGCTCGACCTGCCCCGGCAGCAGCTTGCGGGCGAGCTCGTTGAGGCGCCGCGCGTTCACCGCCAGCTTGCCCGGGTCCGCGACCTCGGCCTCGATCGACGAGCGGAAGCCGACTTCCAAGTCGGTCGCCACGATGTTCAGCCGGCCTTCCTCGAGCGCCTCGATCAGCACGTTGGAGAGGATCGGGATCGTCCCCTTCTTCTCGATGATGCCCTGCAGCAAGCCCAATTCGCGGAACAAGGCGCCTTGGTCGAGCCGGATCTTCATGCGTGGCCTCCGGAGGTGCGCCGCGCTCCCGCTCGGGGGGACGCGCGCGGCGTCGATTGTAAAGCATTCAAGACCGGGTTGTATGTCTCTAGAAGCTTTAGAAGGGCTGTGGATTGTGCGCGCCCCGGCGGAAGGGGCGAGGGGTCAGCGGTTTGGCCGTCCACCGTTCCGGGCGCGGGCTGTGGAAAGCGCTGTGGAGAAGCCCGCCTCGGGGTCCGCGCGGCGGCCGTCCACAGGGCGGGCGTCCTCAGCCCTGTGGACGCTGTGGATGGATCAGCGCAACTGCTCTTCGATCTGGGAGATGGTCTTGTCGGCGGCCGGATCGGCGGAGCGCAGCTGTTCGATCTTGTGGCAGGCGTGCAGCACGGTGGTGTGGTGCTTGTTGCCGAACGCCCTGCCGATCGTCGGCAGGCTCTCCTTGGCGATCTTCTTGCCGAGGTACATCGCGATCTGGCGCGGCCAGGCGATCCGCTTGGCGTTGTTGCGCGCCTTGAGGTCGGAGACCTTGAGGCTGAAGTGGCGCGCGACGACCATCATCACCGTCTCCAGCGTCACCGGCTCCGGCTCGTTCGGGACGAGGGAGTTGACGACGTCGCGGGCGAGGGCGAGGTCGGGGGCGGCGCGGCGGACCGAGCACTGGGCCATCAGCGTCGTCAGGCAGCCCTCGAGCTCGCGGACGTTGCTGGTGATCGCGCCGGCGATGAACAGGGCGACGTCGGAGGAGAGGGACCAGCCGCGCGCGGCGGCCATCTTGTTGAGGATCGCGACCTTCGTCTCGAGGTCGGGCGGCTGGATGTCGGCGAGGAGCCCCCACTCGAAGCGGCTGCGCAGCCGTTCCTCGAGCGCGGGGATCGAGCGCGGCGGGCAGTCGGAGGTGAGGACGATCTGGCGCCCGGCGTCGTAGAGGGCGTTGAAGGTGTGGAAGAACTCCTCCTGCGTGCTCTCCTTGCCGGCGAGGAACTGGATGTCGTCGATCAGCAGCACGTCCACCGAGCGGTAGCGCTCGCGGAACTGCGGCGTCTCCTCGAAGCGGATCGCGGTGATCAGCTCGTTCATGAACTGCTCGGAGGTGAGGTAGCGCAGCCGCGCGGCGGGGGAGCGCTGGAGGACGCGGTTCCCGATCGCCTGCATCAGGTGGGTCTTGCCCAGTCCCACGCCGCCGTAGAGGAAGAGGGGGTTGTAGGCCCGTCCGGGCTGGTCGGAGACGGCGAGCGCGGCCGCGTGGGCAAACTGGTTGCACGAGCTGACGACGAAGTTGTCGAACGTGTAGCGCGGGTTGAGCGGCGAGGCGGCCGGCTGCGGCTCGGCCGGCGCCGGCTGGCGCGCCGCGGCGGGATCGGGGGCGGGAGCGAGTTCGGCGGAGACGAAGACGACGTCGTTCGCCGCGACGCCGGAGGCTTGGATCGCCGCGCGGATCTCGCCGAGGAACTGCGTCCTGAGCCATTCGCCGAACATCCCGTTCGGCACCGAGACGCGGATCGTCGCGCCGTCTTGGGCGAGAAACTTCGTGGGACGGAACCAGGTGTCGAAGATCGAGGGGTTCAGCCGGGGCTGGATCGCCTCGAGCACGCGGTCCCACGAAGTCGAGTCGGCGGCGGGACGGGAGAGCAGGTTTTCCACAGCGCTATCCTCAGGAATCAGCGACGGTTGCGGCGGTCGCGGGCGCAAGACGAGCACAAGATTTCCACAGGTGTGGAAGGCTGAAATCCGGCTTTTAAGTCCTTTTTTGTGAGGGACTTGGAATTTCGTGCGGTCACGCGAGGGCAACTCGCGTCCACAGAAAGACCCCTCGTTCGCGCACCGACGGCCTCGGGCGCGCGTTGTCGTGGCGACGTCTCTGGCGGAGGTTCCGCGGGCCCCCATCCGGCCCCGAACGAAGCGGGAGACTACCACCCGGTCGGCCGCTCGATCAAGGCCGCGGGGGAGGATATTTTCGTTCGCGGGCGCCGAGTCCAGGTTTGACAGGGAAGCGGGGCGTCTCTAATCTGATCGTCCCTCACAACGACGCCCAAGCGGACGGCGCGTCGAGCGCCGAGGGCTTGGGCGCAGCTTCGTACGCGAGCGCCCGGCGCAAGGTGCGCAGGGCCGCTTGGGAGCAAGGGTTGACCGATGAAGCGCACGTTCCAGCCGAACAACCGCCGCCGCAAGAAGGTTCACGGATTCCGCGCCCGCATGGCGTCGGCCGGGGGCCGCGAGGTTCTGAAGCGCCGCCGCGCGAAGGGGCGCAAGCGCCTGACCGTCTGAGCGGGGACGCGGGGCTGAAGTTCCCGAAGTCGTTTCGCTTGACGCGCCGGAGCGAATTCCTTCTGGTGTACGGGGAGGGGATTCGTGTGTCCGGCGATCGTCTTGTCTTGTTCTGCCGTCCCTCGGAGCGCGGTCCGCGCCTCGGGATCACGGCGACGAAGAAGTACGGCGACTCGGTCCGCCGCAATCGGGCGCGGCGGCTGGTGCGCGAGGCCTATCGCCGCGCGCGGCCGCTCTTCGGACCGTGGGACTGCGTCGTCAACGTGCGGTTCGGGACGCGCGGGGCCGGCTTGGCCGAGGTCGAGACGGAACTGCGGCGGCTCGCCGCGAAGGCGCGGCGCCGGTTGGCGCCGGCCGAGGCGCGGCCGTGAGCGTCGCGTCGCGGATCTTGTTGACGATGATCCGCGGCTACCAGCGATTCGTCTCCCCGGGGCTCGGCGCCCGTTGTCGTTTCCTTCCGTCCTGTTCGGAATACGCGGCGATGGCGGTCGAGGAGTGGGGCGCCGTCCGCGGGTCGTGGCTCGCGGCGCGGCGCTTGTCGCGTTGTCATCCGTTCCATCCCGGCGGGCTCGACCTGCCGCCGCGGCGTCGGCCGCAGCCCGGGAAGGACGTTTCGGCGGGGTTCGCTGAGAGCCCCTGCCCGCGGTTGGACGCATGAACCGGACCGACCTCAAGAACACGATCACCGCCGTCGTGCTGTGCGTGCTGGTGATCGTCGGGTGGAGCTACTTCTTCGGGCCGAAGCCCCAGCCGCCGCGCCCCGCGCAGCCGCCTGCCGCCGCGGCGCCCCAAGCCCCGGCCGCCGCCGCCGCGCAGGCGCCTTCGGCCGTCGCGCCGGTCGCCGCCGAGGGCGCCGTCGCCCCGGCGGCCGGTTCCGCGCCCGCGGCGCCGGCGGAAGAGAAGATCGTCGGCGATCCGCAGTTCCCGCCGCTGACCGTCAAGACGCCGCACGTCGAGATCCTTCTCTCGCCGCGCGGCGGGCGCGTGCTGCAGTGGCGCCTGCTGGACTACGCCGTCGCTCCGGCCGACCCGTCGAAGGGGCACATCGACCTCGTCTCGCCCGAGGCGCGGGCCCTCGACCGGCACCCGCTGACGCTGGCGACCGGCGACGCGGCGCTCGACAAGCTGGTCAACACCGCGCCCTGCGTCGTCGAGGACGGGCCGGCGCCGGCGGACGAGGCGCGCGCGCGGAAGTTCCCCGGCGCGGCGCGCAAGATCGTCTTCCGCTGGGCGGACCAGGGGTACAAGCTCGTCAAGACGCTTTACGTCGCGGAGGACGACACCTACCTCGCGCGCGTCGAGTGGTCGCTGCTCAAGGACGGCCGCGCGCTGACCGGCGCGGCGCTTTCGTGGGGCCCGTCGCTCGGCGCGAAGCCGGAAGAGGGCGGGACGTCGAAGCGCTACGCCTACCGCGGCTACGTCAAGTATCCGGAAGGCACGAAGGTCCGCGACATGATCCCGGAGAAGAGCGGGGACATGTCGTGGCCCGGCGGCGCCTCGCCGCGCTGGATCGCGCTCGTCGACCAGTACTTCGCCCTCGCGCTCGTGCCCGACCAGGGCGGCGCGGCGGCGGTGCGCGGCTTCGGCGCGGAGAAGGAGCGGACGCTCGGCCTGACGGCGACCGCCGCGGGCGTGACGTTCTTCGCGGGGCCGAAGTCCGACAAGCTGCTGGCGCGGATCGACCGCACGCTCGGCGTCGACCTCGCGCAGCTCGTGCCGTGGGGGATGTGGGGCTTCCTCGCGCGGCCGCTCTACTTCGCGCTCGGCTGGTTCGACGGCCTGCTCGGCAACTGGGGCTTGGCGATCGTCGTCGTGACGGTGATCATCCGCCTGCTCTTCCTGCCGCTGATGCACAGCTCGATGGTCAAGATGCGTCGGGCGCAGGCGCAGATGAGCAAGCTGCAGCCGAAGATCCACAAGATCCGCGAGAAGTACAAGGGGAAGCGCGACGTCGAGTCCCGCCGCAAGGTCAACGAGGAGATGATGGAGCTGTACCGCCGCGAGGGGATCAACCCGATGGCGCAGCTCACCGGATGCCTGCCGCTGCTGCTGCAGATGCCGGTTCTCTTCGCGATGTACACGGTGCTCACGGTGGCCACGGAACTGCGCGGCGCGCCGTTCTTCGGCTGGGTGCGCGACCTCTCGGCGATGGATCCCTACTACATCACGCCGATCGTGATGGGCGTCACGATGCTCGTGCAGCAGCTGATGTCCACGACGAAGACCGAGGATCCGCAGCAGCGCAGCCAGCAGCGGATGATGCTCGTCATGCCGGTCGTCTTCACCTGGATGTTCCTCTGGGTGCCGAGCGGCCTGGCTCTCTATTGGCTGGTCAACAACATCGTCAGCATCGGGCAGCAGGCGCTCGTCAACCGCCACGCGGTCGAGACGGCGCCGGCGCGCGGCTGAACGGCGGAACGGCGCGGCGCCGCGGAGGCGCCGCGGAGGATGCGATGAGCGAGGAGAAGGTCAAGTTCACGGGGCGCGACCTGGCCGAAGCGATGGGCGCGGCGCGCAGGCATTTCAACGCTTCGCGCGCCGAGGTGGCCTACGAGATGGTCGGCGAAGCGAAGGTCGGTCCGCTCGAGGGCACGCCTTCGGTCGAGATCTACGCCTGGCGGCGCACGCCGGAGGACGTCGCGGAGCGCGCGGCGCAGGCGGAGGCGCGCGAGGCGCGCGCCGCGATGCGGCGCGGCGGACGCGACGAGCGCGGCGGACGGCGCGACCGCGGCGACCGCGGCGACCGGGATCGCGGGCCGCGCGGCGATCGCCGCGGCGAGGGCCCGCGTCGGCCGCGCGAAGAGGACGAGGGGCCGGTGGAGTTGGCGCCGCTGCTTCCCGCGGCGGAGACGACGGCGCCGGAGGAGATCCTGCGTCATCTCGCGGAGCGCTTCGTCGGCGGCTTCGGCCTCGATCTCGCGGTGGACGCCGTCGAGACGACGAGCGCCGGGCTGCGCGTCTCGCTGTCCGGCGAGGACGAAGGGCTCCTCTGGGAGAACGAGGGCGAGGGGCTCGAGGCGCTGCAGTATCTGGCCAACCGCGTGCTGCAGAAGGACGGCCGGGTCGAGGGGCGCGTGTCGATCGACGCCGGCGGCCGGCGCGGCCGCGCGGAGGCGCGGCTGGTCGCCGAGGCGCTGCGTCTGGCCGACGAGGTCGTCGCGACCGGCGAGGTGCGGAAGATGGCGGCGATGGGTCCGTACGAGCGGCGCCTCGTGCACGTCGCGCTCGCCGACCGGAAGGAGATCCGGACCTTCTCGACGGGCACCGGCTACCACCGCCGGCTGCACATCGCGCCGATCGGGAAGGGCGACGCGCCGGAAGAGGCGGGGGACGCTCCGACGGAGTGAGTCCCGCGCGGGATCGCGAAAGGCGGGCCGGCCGAGCGCCGGCCCGCTCTTTTTTTCCGCCCGGAAACGGGGCGGACCCGGCCGGCGCGACGTCGATGGGCCGGGCGGGCAAATAGGAACGAACGCGGACGACCAGTGTCGTTTATGCGGAAAGTGGGCCTGCAACGCGAAAAACGCGCCGGAACCGGGAAACCGGTCGGCGCGTTTTTCGTGTCCGTGACGGTATTTCGCTGCGGGAGGCCGGAGTAGTTCCGGCAAATCCCGGCCCGAAAATGGGGACGGTCAGACCCCTCGCGGCCCCTCGATGTAGGGGCGGGTCAGGTCGCGCGGCCCGTCGGCGGTGCAGACGACGTCGTCCTCGATCCGCACGCCGCCGAAGGGGAGGAAGTGCTCGACGAGCTTCCAGTCGACGAACTGGGAGTTCGGGCCGGCCTTGATCGGGTCGAGCAGCAGCGGAATGAAGTAGAGGCCCGGCTCGATCGTCACGACGTGCCCGACCTCGAGCCGACGCGTGTTCCGCAGCGCGGGGAACTCCGGCGGCGGCGGGGCGAGCTCGCCCTCGGGGTTGGCCATCTGGCCGCCGACGTCGTGGACCTGCAGGCCGAGGTGATGGCCGAGGCCGTGCGGCAGGAACGGGCGGGTGAGGCCGAGCTCGTAGGCCTTTTGCGGCGCCCCCTTGAGAACGCCGAGGCGGCAGAGCAGTTCGGCGACCTTGAGGTGCGCGGCGACGTGGAGCTCCATGAACGGGCGGCCGGGAACGACCATCTCGACCAGCTCCCGCTGGAAGAGGTCGACGCCGTGGAGCAGCTGCAGGTAGAGCGGGTCGCCGTCGGCCGGGTTGGCCCAGGTGCGCGTGATGTCCGAGGCGTAGCCGTCGCAGGTCGCGCCGGCGTCCATGAGGAAGGAGCGGTGCGGCGTCGGGATGTCGGTCCGCTTGTTCTGGTAGTGGAGCGTCGCCGACTTTTCGTCGATCGCGGCGATCGTCTCGAACGGCATCTCGCATTCGAGGTGGCCGGTGCCGCGCAGGTAGGCCCAGTGGACCCCGCGCTCGTCCTCGCCGGCCTCGAACGCCTCGCGCGCGGCGCGGTGGCCGCGGCCGGCGCGTTCGGCGGCGACGTCCATCAGCGCGATTTCGTGCTCGGTCTTGACGGCGCGGTGCCAGTCGAGCGGGTTCATCAGCGCGGCCGGCTCGACGAGCTCGGCCGGGATGCCGAGGGCGGCGGCGGCCTCGGGGCTCGGGCCGACGTAGGCGATCTTGTTCAGCGGGCCGACGGCGGCGCCGACTTCGGCGAACGAGGAGACCTCGCGCAGCTCGACCTCGCCCTGCCAGTAGGACGGCGCGGGCGGGGCGATCTCGTACCAGTAGTCCTTCGGCGCGACGCGGACGACGAGCGGCATGCGGCCGGGGCGGGCGAGGACGCAGTGGTCCGGCCCGATCAGCGGCACGTACCGGCGGTAGTGGGCGTCGGCGCGGAAGCTGATCAACTCGTCGTCGCGGTGGTAGGTCCCTTCGGGGCCGGCGTGGAAGAGGACCCCGTCGAGCTGGAGCCCCTTGCGGGCGGCGCGCTCGAGCGAATCGCAGAGGACCTGGTCGAGAGTCTTGAGGTGGCGGCGGTAGAGCTCTTCGTTGGTCATGCGCGTCATTGTAAGCGCGAACGCGCGGGGCGGGGCGGCGGGGACGGACGCTTCTAGCTCAGCAGATAGACGCCGTAGACGGCGAGGAGCGTGCCGAGCGCGGAACGCGGGCCGAGCGGCTCCTTGAGCGCGAAGCGGGAGATCGGCAGGGCGAAGATCGGCGTCGTGGCGAGGAGGGAGGCGGCGATTCCGGTTTCGAGGCGGGCGATGCCGCTCATCGCGAAGAGGAGCGCGATCACCGTGCCGAGCAGCGTGGGGAGCGCGAGGCTCGGCCAGTTGCGCGGGCCGAGGTGGTCGATCGGGCGGCGGCGCGCGGGCCCGCCGACGAAGAAGAGCAGGGGCAGCAGCGTGAGCGCGCCGGCGGCGACGCGGATCGCCGTGCCGGGCAGGACCGGCATCTCGGTCAGCGGGCCGCGGGAGAAGAGGACCCCCGCCGCCTGCCCGAGCGCGGCGCCGAGGCCGGCGAGCGTCGCCAGCCACGGACGGCGCTTGGCGGAGGCGTCGGCGCGGCGCGCGGCGGCGCGGCGCGGGTCGGTCTCGACCATCAGCACGCCGGCGAGGACGAGGAGCATCCCGATCCAGGCGATCGGCTGCGGCAGTTCGTGCAGCAGCGGGATGGCGGCGAGCGCGGCGATGAGCGGGGAGAGGTTGAAGAGGACCAGCGCGCGCTGCACCCCTCCCTCGCGCATCGAGATGAAGAGGCACATATCGCCGAACGTGAAGCCGAGGACGCCCGAGGCGGCGAGCGAAACCCACTGGCCCGGCGTGCCCCACGAGCCGTGCGGCCCGAAGGCGGCGATCCAGCCCCAGTAGAGGATCGTGGCGACGGCGCACTTGAAGAAGTTCGTGGCCCGCGCGCCGAGGGTCTCGACCGGGCCGCGGAAGAGGGCGACGGAGACGGCCCAGAGGGCGGCGGCGACGAGACAGTCGAGCGCGCCGACGCGGGCGGCGAGGGCGGAGACCGGCGGCGCCGCGGCGAGCGGGGCCTGAAGGAGGGCGGGAAGGAAGGGCACGCGGTCTCCGGTTCTGCGGGGCGGCGCCCGGGGGGGGGCGCCGCAGGGAAGCGTAGAGCGCGGGCCGGGCGGCCGCCAAGCCGCTTCGACGAAGGAGACGACCGCCGATCCGGCGCGACGAGGCTGATCGTACTTTGCGCGGGGACGACGGGGGCCGCCGAAGGCGGGGCCGCGTCGTAGGATGCGGGCGGGAAGCGCGCGAGGACGGCGATGGGCGAGGGAGGCGATGCTGCCACGCCGGCGTCGGGCGCGAAGCGGCGCGGCGACGCGAGGACGGCGATGGGCGAAGCGGGCGAGCGGATCGCGGCGTCGTGCGGGGCCGGGGCGCTGGCCACGGCGGCGCAGGTCGCGCTGCAGCGGGACGTGGCCGTTTCCTGCGGCGGGGACGAGCTGAGCTGCGGCCTCGCTCTGGGCGCGTGGCTCGGGGCGATCGGCCTCGGGGCGTTCGCCGCGCGGCGGGTCGGGCGTCCGGAACGGATCCTCGGACCGCTCTTCGCCGCGGCGGCCTTCGCGGGGCCGATCGTCTTGGCGGCGGGGCGGCTCGTCCGCGGGTTCGGCGCCGACGCGCCGGGGGAACTGCCCGGGGTCTTGGGCGAGATCGGGTTCGCGGCGCTCGGCCTCGGCCTGCCGGGGCTCGTTCTCGGCGCGCTCTTCGTGGCCTTGGCGGCGGCGCAGGAGACCGGGCCTCGCGGCGCCGGAATCGCCAGGTTCTACGTCGCCGAGGCGGCGGGGGCGCTCGGCGGCGGGATCGTCTCGACGGTCGTCTTCGGCGCGGCGTCTCCCCTCTGGGCGTTGTGGGCGTTCGGCTTGGGGGCGCTCGCGGCCGGGTGGCCGGCGGCGCGGCGGGGTGCGCGCGGCGCGAGGGCGGCGCCGATCGTCGCGGCCGCGGCTCTTCTGGCGGTCGGGCCGTGGGTCGGCGCGCTCGACGGGGCGCTGGAGGGGCGGCGGCTGGCGGGGATCGTTCCCGGGGCGCGGCTCCTCTGGTTCGGCACGACGCGGATGTCGGCGCTGTCGCTGGCCGAGGTTGCGCGGACGCGCCTTTGGATTTCGGGGGGCGTTCTTGCGGCGAGCTTCCCCGAGCCCGAGGCGGGCGAGCTTCAGGCGCATGTCTTGGCCTCGTTCGCGCCGCGGCCGCGGCGGGTCGTCTCGTTCGGGGGGCTCGAGGCCGGCGCGCTGCGGTTCCTGCTGCGGCATGCGGTGGAGCGCGTGACGTTGGTCGAGGCGGACCGCGCGGCGTTCGCCCGGCTCGCGGCGGCGCTGCCGCCGGAGGACCGGGCGGCGCTCGCCGATCCGCGGGTCGAGGTGGTGCGGGCCGACCCGCGCCGCTTCGCGGCGGAGCGCGGCGGGGCGTACGACCTCGCGTTGCTGCTCGACCCGGAACCGCGGACGCTGCTCAGGGCGCGCCTTTCGACGCGGGAGTTCTTCGAGGACCTGCGCGGGCGGATGGCGGAGGACGGCGTGGTCGTCGTCGCGCTGCGGACCGCCCCGAACGCGGTCGCCGGGGACACGCGCGCCTTCGGCGGCGCGGTCTTCGGCGCTCTGCGGGCGGCGTTCCCGGTGGTCCGGGCGACGCCCGGGCCGGAGGCGTTCCTCGTGGCGGGGCGGACCGCGGCGGCGACGGTCGATCCGGCGGTCCTCGCCGAGCGGTGGCGGACGGCGGGGATCGCCGGGGCGCGGTTCGACGGAGGGCTCTTCCCGTTAATGTTCCCCGCGGAGCAGTCGGCGCGGCACGAGGCGAGTCTGCGCGCGGGGGCGGCGGCGGTGGGACCGAGCCGCGACGCGCGGCCGGCGGCGTTCCAGTGGGCGGCGGCGCGGCGGGCGGCGGGGGCGGGCGGACCGCTGGGGAAGGCGGCGGCGGCGCTCTTCCGCGCGCCCTCGTGGACGGCGGCGGCCGCCTTGGCCGTCCCGGCGCTGGTCGGCGCGGCGGCGGCGCGGCTCGGCGGACGGGGGCGGCGCCGGCGCCGGGCGGCGGTCGTGGCGCTCGCGGCGACGGGGGCGGCGGCCGCGGGGTGGTCGGTTCTGGCGATGCTCGCCTTCCAAACGATGGCCGGGGAGATGTTCGGGGCGCTCGGGCTGCTGACCGGTTGCTTCATGGCCGGGCTCGCGCTCGGCGGCGGCGCCGCGCGGCGCTGGGCGGTCGGCGGCGCCGAGGGCGAGGCGGCGGCGGTCGCGGGGGGCGCAACGTTGCGCGGCTGCTCCGGTAGCGGACCGGTCGGCGGCGCCGAGGGCGAGGCGGCGGCGGTCGCCGGGGGCGTAGCGGGCGTGCGGGACGCCGCGCGGCCGGCGTCGGGAGGTCGCGCGGCGCACCGGCTCCGGTGGGTGGTGGCCGGGGCGGCACTCTGGGGAGCGGCGTTCCCGGCGCTGCTGTGGGCGGCGGGCTCGGCGGGGCGGGGCGGACTTGGCGCGGGACTCGTCGCGTTCGGCCTGCTCTTGGCCGCGTCGGGCGCCGTCGCGGGGGCGGTCTTCCAGGCGGGCGTGGGCGCGTTGACCGCGGCGGGGGCTTCGGGGGCGCGGGCGGCGGCCGCGGCGGCGGGGGCGGACCATCTCGGGGCCTCGGCGCTGGCGCTGGCCGCGGCGGCGTTCTTCGTGCCGGTGCTCGGCGTTCCGGGGACGGCGCTCTGCCTCGGGGCGATCCTCGTCGCCGCGCTCCTCGCCTAGAGGCCGGGCCGTCGGCGGCCGACGGCGAAGTGTCTGCGGCCGACGCGGCTCAACGCCAGACGCCTGGAATCGCCCGGCCGCAGTCGGGACAGGCGCCGTGCTTCAGCCGGTTCTTGCGGACGAGCAGCCCGAAGCGCTCGATCAAGAGCGCCTTGCAGCCGGGGCAGTAGGTCGATTCGCCAGGTTCGCCCGGCGCGTTCCCGACGTAGACGAAATGGAGTCCCTCGTCGAGCGCCGCCGCGCGCGCCCTGGCGAGCGTGGCGATCGGGGTCGGCGGCAGGTTGACGAGACGGTAGGCGGGGAAGAAGCGGGTGAAGTGGACCGGCACGTCGGGCCCGAGGTCGTCGCGCACGAAGCGGGCCAGGGCGCGGATCTCGGCCTCGCCGTCGTTGAGGGTCGGGATCAGCAGCACGACGATCTCGGTCCACGTTCCGCGGCGGCGCAGATGGCGCAGCGTGTCGAGGACCGGCTTCAGCTCGCCGTTGCAGTGCGAGCGGTAGAACGACTCGGTGAACCCCTTGAGGTCGATCTTCACCGCGGCCGCCGCGTCGCACCAGGCGTCGAGCGGCTCCGCCTGCAGGTAGCCGTTGCTGACGACGACGGTCTTGATCCCGAGCTTCCGTCCCGCCGCCGCGATGTCGCAGACGTACTCCGACCAGACGACCGGCTCGCTGTAGGTGCAGGCCAGCAGCGGAATGCCCCGCTGCCGCGCCGCCGCGGCGAGGCGGTCCGGCGGCGCGGGGACGGGGTGGATCTGCTCCGGCCGCGCCTGCGCGATCTCCCAGTTCTGGCAGCAGCGGCACTCGAAGTTGCAGCCGACCGTCGCCAGCGAAAGGGCCTGCTCGCCGGGCAGGACGTGGAAGAACGGCTTCTTCTCGATCGGGTCGACGTTCAGCGCGACGGGGCGGGAGTGGACGAGGGTGTAGTAGCGGCCGCCGCGGTTCTCGCGCACCCCGCAGGTGCCGCGCTCCCCTTCGGAGACCCGGCAGCGGCGCGGGCAGAGGCCGCACTCGATCTCGCCGCGCGGCAGCGCCTTCCACCAGCGGGCGGGGACCGGCGCGAGGCCGGCCTGCTCGTCGCCGAAGAGGGACGGGGCGCCGGCGACGTCCTGCGCGCGGGCGAGGCGGGAGCAGGCGAGAAGCGCCCCGCCGGCGGCGAGCTGGGCGAGGAGGGCGCGGCGCTCCGGCTGGAACGCGGCCATCGGTCCCCCGGTCAGACCACCTCGACCTTGATCCGCGCCGGATCGGCCTCGCCGAGGCCGAGCTTCGCGGCGTCGAGGATGTAGAGCGGCTCCCGCCCCTCGGCCTTGAACGAGGGGAGGCCGACCTCGCGCCGCCGGTCCTCGAGGATCTTCCAGCCGACGAAGTCGAGCGCGGCGACGTTGGTCGAGGCGAGGAAGCCGGCGAACGGCCACTGCCAGCGCGGGTTGCGCATCGGCCCGGCCTCGCACTGGCCGACGCCGCCGTCGACGACGGTGAGGCGGAGCTTGTCGTTGATCAGCGGGAACGAGGCGAGCTGGGGGATGAAGGGGCGGCCGTTGTCGGCGTGGAGCTTGTTGGGGTTGTGGACGACGCCGTACCAGTTCTTCATCCCGAGGCTGGCGCCGGCCAGCCCGTGCTCCTTGAGGACGCAGAGGTTGATCACGGCGGTGACGTCCTGGGCGAGGAACGTCGGGAAGCGCGAGGCCGAAGGGCCCCACTCGCGCACGTTCGGCTCGTAGTCGCTCTGCGTGCCGAAGACGCGGACGTCGTCCCCGCCGCGGTTGAGGGTGTAGCCGGCGGCGACGAGCTCGGCGTCGGTGCGGTCGAAGACGAGGATGTTCCGCGCCGGCAGGCCGGCCTCCTTCAGCCACGAGACGAGTTTCGCCGCGACCTCGGGACGGGAGGAGAGGCCGCGGCGGGCGATGCAGTTGACCTTGATCGCCACGACGTCGGTCTTGCGGAAGAGCTTGCGGCAGGCGTCGCGCGGCGTCGCTTCCCCCGCGGCGCGGGCGACGGCGGCGCCGAGCGCGGCGTCGAGCTTGGCCGCGTCGAACTGGCCGTCCTTGAGCAGCCCCTCGCGCTGCGCGCGGGCGACGGTCGCGCTCCCCGGGGCCGACTTGGCGCCGGGAAGCGGGCCGGGGACGGCGGCGGCGGCGGCGCGGGCGAGCGGCGAGGCGGCGAGCGCCCCCAACGCGAGGGCTTTGATCGTGCGGCGGCGTCCTTCGTCCATGGGTCGTTCCTTCGTCGGCCGTCCTCGAGGCGGCGGTCAATTCTCCTCGAAGACCTGCCCGGTGAAAACCGAGAAGCGGGCGCCGGAGCGCCAGGCGTCGGCGGGGAGGCCGGCCTTCCGCGCCAGCGCGTCGAGCGTCTGCTCGAGGGTCCAGCCCTGCTCGGGGGCGACCTGCGGGAGGAAGAGGGCGCGGCGGCCCCCCTTCTCGAGCACGATGCCGTGGCGGCCGAGCTGAATGTCGCGCCACGAGGCGATCGGGCGCGGGGCGGAGAGGACGGTGACCTCGACGGCGAGGCGCGGCAGCTCGCGCGCCTCGACCGGCTCGAAGCGCGTGTCGTGGAGCGCGGCGTCGAGCGCCGACTCGACGATCGACGTCGCCAGCGGCAGGACGGGGACGACCTGGCCGACGCAGCCGCGCAGCTTTCCGTCGCGGGCGATCTCGCGCGGATCGCGGCGGTTCAGCGTGACGAACGTCGCCTGCAGCCGCTGGAATTCCGGCGCGTCGGGGAGCGCGTCGAGGGCGCGCGGGAGCGCATCCGTTCCGGACAGTTCCGTTTCGAGCGCGGCGCGGGCGAGTGCGGGGAGCCGGCGGCCGAGCGCCTCGGGGAGCGGCGGCTCGTCGGGGCCGACGGCGCGGTAGACCGGCGGGGCGTCGAGCGGGACGACCTTCGTCGTCTGCGGCGCGCGCGGGAAGGCGACGGCGGCGTAGTCCACCGCCTCGTCGCGCGGGTCGCCGACCTGCGAGGAATCGTAGTGGGCGAGGAGCACGCCGCGCGAGGCGGGGGCGACGCGGGCGAGGAGCTCGAGCAGCACGCCGATGGCGGAACGGCCGCAGATCGTCGCCCCGGTCGTCTCGATCACGCGGCGGAAGGCGCGGGCGTCGCGGTTCTCGATCGCCTCGATCGCCGAGCGATCGACGCCGCGCACGCGGGAGCGGGCGGCGGCGAAGCTCGGGCCGTAGGGGGTGTAGTCGAACGACGGGCCGTAGTGGGTGAAGTCGCTCGAGGCGACGAAGAGCGTCGTCGCGTCGGCGAGCGGCGCGAGGCGCGCGGCCAGTTCGGCTTCCTGCGCCGGGCTCGTCTGCCCGGCGAGGATCGGGATCAGGCAGAAGGCGCCGAGGCGGCGCTGCAGGAACGGGAGCTGGATCTCGACCGCGTGCTCGGGGGCCGCGGCCGCGGCGTCGATCCGCAGCAGACGGCCGTCGGCGAGGCGCGCGGATTCGGGGCAGAGCGGCACGTCGCCGAGCGGCGTGCGGTAGGCCGCGGCGTCGTCCACGGCGAAGCCGTCGAAGGCCCGATGGTGCGAGGGGGCGAGGACGACGACGCGGCGGACGGCGCCGCGGGGGATCTGGGCGAAGGCGGCGGCCGCGGCCGGGGCGGAGAACTGCCAGCCGGCGTGCGGAACGACGAGGGCGAGCGGCGGCGCGTCGAGACGCGGTGCGGGCTCGTTCAGCAGACGCTGCGCCTCGGCGGCGAGCAGCGCGGGGGAACCGGGATACCAGGCGCCGGCGAGGGCCGGCGGGCGGACGCGCGCGGCGCCGGCCGCGGGAAAGACCGCGGCGAGCGCGGCGGCGGCCACGTGGAGCTTCTTCACGCGCTTCCTTTCAGCGTGAGCGAGGAACGCGGATCGCGCGACTCGCCGACGCGGGTGACGCGGATCGCGGCGAGATCGTTGACGGGGCACTTCGCCTCGCAGAGGCCGCAGCCGACGCAGCGGGCCGGATCGACGTGGGGGCGCTGCAGCGCGACGACGCTGCCGTCGCGGCGCACGACCTGCGCGCGTTCGAACCAGATCGCCTTCGGGCTGGACGGGCAGACCTCCTCGCAGACGATGCAGGGGGTGGCCATCGCCCAGGGGAAGCAGCGGCCGTAGTCGTAGAAGGCGGTGCCGATCTTCACGCCCGGATGGTCGTGGGTCCAACCCTTTTCGTCCGGGGCGAGCGGGCGGATCGCGCCGGTCGGGCAAGCGTGGCCGCAGCGGGTGCAGCTCGGCTCGCACCAGCCGCGGCGCGGCACGAGGACGGGGGTCCAGAGCCCTTCGAGGCCCGCCTCGCCCATCGCGGGCTGGAGCGCGCTCGTCGGGCAGGCGTTGACGCAGGCGCCGCAGCGGACGCAGCGGGCGAGGAACTCCTCTTCGGGGAGCGCGCCGGGGGGGCGGATCGCCTGCGGGCCGGGGCTGGAGGCGGCGCCGGCGGACGCGCGCAGCAGCGGCGTGAGCGCGGCGCCGGCGACGAGGGCGCCGAGGAGCTGGCGGCGTTCGAGCTGCACGCCGCCGTTCGGCGCGGCCGTGCGGGCGAACGGCGCGTAGCGGATCGCGTCCGAGGGGCACGAGGCGACGCAGTTCAGGCAGACGTGGCACTCGGAGACGCGGTGCTCGGCCCATGGCTCGTCGGCGCCTTGGCAGTCGCGGGCGCAGGCGCGGCAGTGGTTGCAGCGGTCGGGATCGACGGCGATGCGGAAGATCGCGACGCGCGAGGTCCAGCCGAGAAGGGCGCCGAGCGGGCAGAGGACGCGGCACCACCAGCGGGCGATCCAGCGGTTCGCGGCGAGCAGGGCGAGGAAGAGGGCGGCGGTGAGCCAGGCGGCGATGAAGACGCGCGGGCGGAACGACGTCGCCGGGGCGGCGGCGCGCGCGGCGGCGAAGAGGCCGGCGCCGAAGGAGCGGGTGGCGAGCGAGAGCGGGTCGAAGAGGGCGACGGTCAGTCCGCCGGCGAGGGCGGCGCCGAGTCCGGCGACGAGGAGGAAGTACTTCGTGCGGAACAGCGGTCGCCAGCGGTTGAGGACGTGGCCCGGACCGCGGCGCAGCGGGCGCGAGAGATACGAGGCGAGATGGTTGAGCGTGCCGAGCGGGCAGATCCAGCCGCAGAAGACGCGGCCGAAGAGGACCGTGGCGAGGACGAGGAGCAGCGCCGTGAGGAGGGCGGCGGGGAGAACCCACGACGCGGCGAGCGTGCCGAACGCGGCGAGCGGGTCGAGGTTGTAGAGGAACCGCGCGGGGAAGCGGCGCAGCCCTTCGTCGGTCATCAGGAAGAGGCCGAGCGCGAAGAGGAGCAGGAAGTAGGCCTGGTAGACGCGGCGGAAGGTGCGCGCGAGGCGGCGGGGGCGGCGTTGCGCGCGGTCAGGCGCCGACATGGGTTTCGCCTCCGAGGGCGGGCGCGGCGGCGGCGCGGCCGAGGCCGCGTCCTTCGGCGAGCGCGATGTAGGGGATGTCGGCGGGATCGGCGCCGAGGACGCGCGCCGACCACGCGTCGAGCGCGACCGGATCGGTGCCGGCGGCCAGGAGGTCGCGGCGCGCGACGTCCTCGAGGCGGCCGCCGGTCGGGCCGCCGCGCATCAGCACGCGCGTGGCGTCAACGATCGTGAGGGTCGGGCGGATGGCGGCGCCGAGGTCGGCGATCGCGTTGTGGATGTCCTGGTGCAGGCGCGCCCGCGTGCCGCCGAGGAAGCCGTAGGAGTTCTTGAACACGCAGGTCAGGCGGGAAAGGGCGTGGTCCTTGACGATCGGCAGGCTGATCAGCTTGTCGGCCTCGAAGAGGTCGCCGAGGAGATCCCATCGCGCGAGGACCGTTCCGTGGAGGTCGGCGGCGAGGAACGGCGCGGCGGGCGGGATGTGGAGTTCGCCGCCCGCCTCGAGGGTCGCGCGGCGGATGCCGGAGCGCTCGGACGTGCGCGAGGCGTCGTGCACGGGGTTCTCGGCGACGACGACCCGGCGCGCGCCGGCGGCGCGGCATTGGCGGACGACCTCGCCGACGATGGCGGGGTGCGTGTTCGCCCCCTGCTCGACGTTGCGGTCCCAGGCCATGTTCGGCTTGATCAGCACGCGGTCGCCGGGGCGCACGAAACGGCCGACGCCGCCGAGCTTGTCGAGGGCGGCGCGGACGAGGAGCGCGGGGTCGGCGCCGTGCGCGGCGAAGACCGTGGGGCGCAGCGGGTCGGCGGGGACGCGGAAGTCGGGAACGGTGCGCGCCGCGGCGAGACGGCCGAAACGTCCGGGGGAGAGCCGGCCGAGGGCGGCGAGCGCGGCGGCGCCGCCGAGGACGGCCGAGGCCTGGACCAGACGGCGCAGGACGAGGCGGCGGTTGGGGCGCGGATCGTCTTGGGGGGTCATTTCGCGGCTCCCGCGAGGTAGGCGTCGAGCTTGGCGGCGACCGGGGCGAGGGCGCCCGGCGCGGCCGGGGCGTCGGGGTCGGCGAGGAGCCGGACGTAGGCCGGGCCGCGGCGGAAGTAGATCGACTGGGGAGCGGCCTGGGCCTCGTCGCCGGGGCCGGGGGTCCGGTCGGGGCCGGCGTCGCGGGCGAGGGCCTTGGCCGCGCCGGCCGCGGTGTCGAACAGGAGGAGTTCGAGGTCGGCCGCGGGGGCGGGAAGGCGCCAGTAGACGAGGCGGCGGCAGCCGATCGACGTGAGGTAGGCCGCGGCGCCGTCGACGCGCTCCTCGAGGCGATCCTGCGGAAGGTCGGCCTCGGGGCGGGGGAGCCCGGGCGCGGCGGCCGGGTCGGGCACGGTCGCGGGCCGGGTCGCGGCGGCGGTCGTTGCGGGCGCGGCGGGGGCCGAGGGCGTCGACGCGTTTGCGGCCGCGGTCGCGCGCGCGGGCCCGGCTGTCGTCGCGGGCGCGACGGCGGGCTGCGGGGGAACCGGGCCTTGGACGGCGGCGCTCGGTTCGGTCGCGGCCGGCGTCGGAGCGGCGGGCGCGGGCGCCGAGGGGAGGGTCGGCGCGGCGGCGATCGGACTCGGCGCGGCCGGCGTCGACGCGGCGGGAAGGTCGCGGACGGAGACGTCGTGGGAGCGGTTGGCCGCTCCCCACGCGATCCACGCCGTCAGAACGACGAGCGGCGCGGCGAGCAGCGGGCCGACGATCCAGCCGGAGATGCGTCGATCGGTCATCGAATCCTCGCGGGGAGGGAGGCGAGCGGTTTCAACTGTAATACCGTGGGGCGGCGCGCGGTCGGCCCGCGGGCCGATTCGGCGCGGGCGGTCGGGACGGCGGCGCCGGCGCGTTGGGCGCGGGACGGCGCGGCGCCGGGCGCGCGGCGCGGAGGCGCGGCGCCGGGGCGGCGCGGGTCTTGGACGAGGTGGGCGCGATGGTCGAGGACGAGGAGAAGGACACGATCGTGGCGCTGGCGACGGTGCCGGGGCGGGCCGCGCTGGCCGTGGTCCGGCTGAGCGGGCCGGGGACGTGCGCCGTGTTGGGGCGGGTCTTCCGGCGTCGCGGCGGGCGGGACGTGGCGGTGCGGAGGCCGGCGCTGGGGGTCGTTCTGGGAAGGGACGGCGGCGTGGTGGACGAGGGGGTGGCCCTGCGGTTCGCCGCGCCGCGCAGCTACACCGGGGAGGACGCGGCGGAGCTGACGCTGCACGGCTCGCCGGCGGTGGTGCGGGAGGTCGTCGCGGCGTGCGTTGCGGCCGGCGCGCGGGGGGCGCGGCCGGGGGAGTTCACGCTGCGGGCGCTCAAGGCGGGGAAGCTCGACTTGGCGCAGGCGGAGGCGGTGCGGGATCTGATCGAGGCGGCGACGGTGGAGCAGGCGCGGGTCGCGGCGCGGCAGATGGGGGGCGAGGTCGGCGGCTTGGTCGGGCGGTTCGCGGAGCGGGCGCTCGATCTGCAGGCCGAGTTGGAGGCCGGGCTCGACTTCGCGGAGGAGGAGGACGTCGGGGAGGCGCCGGAGGCGTTGGGGGCGAAGTGCGCGGCGCTGGCGGCGGAGATCGAGGCGGCGCTGGCGGCGGGGGAGGCGGCGCTGCGCGTGCGGGAGGGGGCGCGGGTCGTGCTGCTCGGGCCGCCGAACGCGGGGAAGTCGTCGTTGTTCAACCGGCTGCTCGGCGAGGATCGGGTGATCGTGACGGAGGAGCCGGGGACGACGCGGGACGTGGTGGAGGAGACGATCGTCGTGGAGGGACTGCCGGTGACGGTGGTCGACGCGGCGGGGGTGGGGGAGGCGAAGGGGCGGGCGGAGGCGGAGGGGATGCGGCGCGCGGTCGCCGCGGCGCGCGGAGCGGATCTGGTGCTGGACGTCTTCGACGCGCGGATCGGGCCGGCGGATCGGTGGCCGGGGGGGCTGCTGGTCGGGACGCACGTGGACCTGGCGGGGGCGCGTCGGGAGTGGGATGCGGTCTACGTGGGGAACGCGAGCGGCGAGGGGCTGGCCGAGCTCCGGCGGACGATCGCGGCGCGGCTCGAGGCGCCGGGCGGGGCGCCGCTGGAGAGCGTCGCGCTGGCGACGGAGCGACATCGGGACGCGGCGCGGCGGGCGGCGGAGCGGCTGCGGGCGGCGTCGTCGGCGGCTGCGGGGGAGCTGGCGGCGTTCGAGGTGCGCGGGGCCGTGAACGCGCTGCGGGAGATCTTGGGGGAGGTGCGGCCGGAGGAGCTGCTGGGGCGGATCTTCGGCCGGTTCTGCATCGGCAAGTGAGGGTGTCGGCGGCCGACAGAGAAACGTCGGCGGCCGACAGCGACGGTTCGGGGGGGGGGTCGGAGTCGGCTGCGGGGTGGCGGGCCGGCGCGGCGGGCAGGTCGTCGATGGCCGGGCACGGTGAAGCCGAGCCTGTTGCGCGGGAAGTGGAGGGGGAGCCCCGCGCGTTTGCGAGGTGGAATCGTGTGCGGACCGGCTGCGCTCGCGGCTGGAAGGACGCGGCGGCCGAACGCGTTTGGGGCGCGCGCTGATTTGGCCAGCATAACAGTCGGGGGTTCACCGCGGCGCGGTTGGGCGGGTTCGTCGGCGGCCGACACCATAATGTCGGCGGCAGACGGTGCGGTGGATGGCGCGGCGCGGCGGCAGGTCGAGTCCTGCGCGAGGGGAGGCGCGGCGACGCGGGAACTCGGGGGCCGCCGGGCGGCGGCCGGCTGCGGGGCGGCGTCGGGTGGGCGCGCGGGGTGCAGCCGGGATTGTCGCGGCGGGGATGCGGGGGGGCAATCGTCGGAGCGGCCGCGAGGGCGGCGACGGTGAAGCCGAGATTGTTGCGGGTCCCGGCGGTCGACGAGCCGGGCCGCGCCAGGCGGTCGCGAACCGCGCAGGGCGAAGCGGAGCGTGTCGCGGGAGGTTGCGCCGGGGGTCCCGGGCGCGGAGGCGGGGCCGGCGTTCGCCGGAGGGCGGGCGGAGGGCCGGACCGGCGGCGCTCTGCGGGCTGGTCGGTTAGGCTGCAACAGGCTCGGCTTCACCGTGGGCGGGAGCGGAGAGGGGACGAGCGGCGGAAACGTCGGCGGCCGACAGCTCGATGTCTGCGGCCGACAGCCATCAGGCGCGGGCCTCGAGCAGCGCGCCGGTCGGGTGGTGGCGCAGCGGATGGACCGCCGCGCGCGGGATCAGGGCGGCGATCCGGGCCGCGTCCTCCGCGGAGACCCAGGCCAGGACCTGCCGCGCCGCCCCCCGTTCCAACGCGGCGCGGATCCACCGCTCCGGCTCGGGGAAGCCGCGCATCGTCAGCACGTCGGCTGCGGGGAGGGCCTCCGGACCGGCGATCCGAACCCGTTCCACCCGGACGCGGTCGGCCAGCCCGGACTCGCGCAGGGCGGCGCGGAGGAAGGCGGCCTTGGCGTCGCGGGCCTCGAAGAGCGTTCCGTCCAGCGCGGGGCGGCAGGTCAGCAGCGGCAGGGCGGGGTAGCCGTTCCCCGAGCCGAGGTCGACCAGCCGACCGGACGTCGCGGCGCCGACGAGCGGCAGGGCCTCGAGCGCCTCGAGCAGATGGCGGCGCAGCCCCTCCCGCGGATCGCGGATCGCGGTCAGCGCGAAGCGGCGGTTCCAGTCGTAGAGCAGCCGGAGGTGGGCGAGGAGCGCGGCGACCAGCGCGGGGGCGGCCGGCTCGCCGAACTCCTCGAGCAGCCGGACGGTCTCGGCGGCGGACGCGGCTTCGTCGATGCGGGGGGCCGGGGCGGGGCGGCTCACGAGAGACCCTTTCGGCGGCGGTCGAGCGCCGCGGCGAGGAGGCCGACCGCGGCCGGGGTCATCCCCGGGATCCGCGACGCCTGGCCGAGCGAGGTCGGGCGGACTTGGCGCAGCCGCTCCTGCAGTTCGTTGGAGAGCCCGGGCAGGCCGTCGAACGAGAAGCCGTCCGGAACGGCGATCCCCTCCGACCGGCGCAGGCGGTCGGCCTCGCGCGCCTCGCGCTCGAGGTAGCCGCGGTAGCGGACGAGGCTGGCGACGGTCGCGCGGTCGCGCTCCGGCAACGGGGCGGCTTCGGCGACGGCGTCGAGGAGCGGCGCCGCCTCCTCGCCGCGCCGCAGGCGGTCGCCGGCGGTCGGGGCGTGCGGCCCGTCGAGCGGGCCGGGGTCGAGCGCGGCGCGGGCGGCCTCGATCCGCTCCCAGCGTTCCCGTGCCTGGCGCTCGCGGTCCGGCGGGACCGCGCCGAGCCGCGCCGCGAGCGGCGTCAGCCGGCGGTCGGCGTTGTCGGGGGCCAGCGAGAGCCGCATCTCGGCCCGGGAGGTGAACATCCGGTACGGTTCCAGGACGCCGGCGGTCGTCAGGTCGTCCACCATCACGCCGATGTACGAGGTCAGCCGGTCGGGCCGCCACGGCTCGGCCCCGGCCGCGGCGCGGGCGGCGTTGATCCCGGCGACGAGCCCGAGCGCGGCCGCCTCCTCGTAGCCGGTCGTGCCGCAGATCTGCCCGGCGAGGAAGAGCCCCGGAACCGCCTTCGTCTCGAGCGTCGCGCGGAGCTGCGCGGGCGGGACGTAGTCGTACTCCACCGCGTAGCCGTGGCGGGCGACCTCCGCCCCCTCCAGCCCGGGGATCGCGTGGACCAGCTCGTCCTGCAGCTCCGGCGGGAGGCTGGTCGAGAGGCCGTTGACGTAGATCCAGGGGTGGTCGAGGCCGAGCGGCTCGAGGTGCAGCAGGTGGCGGTCGCGGTCGGCGAACTTCACCACCTTGTCCTCGAAGGAGGGGCAGTAGCGCGGACCGCGGGACTTGATCCGGCCGGTGTAGAGCGGCGAGCGGTCGAGCCCCCGCCGCACCACGGCGTGGACCGCCTCGTTCGTGTGGGCGAGGTGGACCGGCCGCTGGGAGAGGACGGGCTCGAACCGGCCGTCGGCGCCGTGGGCGAAGCTGAGCGGCTCCGGCCGCTCGTCCCCCGGCTGGGGCTCGAAGCGGGCGAAGTCGATCGACGCGCGGAGGAGCCGCGGCGGGGTGCCGGTCTTGAACCGCTCCAGCCGCAGGCCGGCCCGCCGCAGGGCTCCGGAGAGCGCCTCGGCCGGCGGCTCGCCGGTCCGGCCGCCCGGGACGACCTCCTCGCCGCGGAAGAGGCGGCCGCCGAGGAACGTGCCGGTGGTCAGGACGACGGCGCTCGCGGGGAACCGCCGTCCGTCGAGCGTCTCCGCCCCGACGACGCGGCCGCCCTCGAGGATCAGGCCGGCGGCCTCGCCGCGCTCGACCCGGATCCGGGGCTCGGCGGCGACGATCCGCCCGACGGCGGCGGGGTAGCGCTCGGCGTCCTGCTGGACCCGGGGCCCCTGGACGGCGGGGCCGCGGCTGCGGTTGAGGACGCGGAAGTGGATCCCGGCGAGGTCGGCGGCGATCCCCATCGCGCCGCCCATCGCGTCGACCTCCCGGACGAGGTGCCCCTTGCCGATCCCGCCGATCGCCGGGTTGCAGGAGAGGCGGACGAGGGCGTCGGGGTCGTGGGTCAGGAGGACGACGTCGGCGCCGCAGCGCGCGGCGGCGAGGGCCGCCTCGACCCCCGCGTGGCCGCCGCCCACGACCAAGACCGGCTGTAGTTCGCGCATCGTCCGCTCGCCTCGACGAGGCGGTAATGTCGCCCGCCGGCCGGGCCGCCGCAAGCGCCGGCGGCGGGCGGGGGCGCCGTCCGGCCCTTGTTCCACGTGGAACACGGCCGGCCCGCTGTTCCACGTGGAACATCCCCGCGGCCAACGGGTCCTCGCGGCTGTTCCACGTGGAACACCGCAGGCGTCATAACGACGAAGGCGACGGTAGACCGTAAGCGTCCGTCCGGCGATCGGAACGGGCGCCGCGTTCCGGCGGACACGGGGGAGTGTGCTATTCTCGCGCGGTTGCGCTCCCCCGAGCCGCTCGGCAGGATCCTTCCATGCAGCGTGTCATCGCAGTCGCCAATCAGAAGGGCGGTGTCGGCAAGACCACGACCGCCGTCAACCTCGGAGCCGGACTCGCGCTCGCGGGGCGGCGGACGCTCCTCGTCGACCTCGACCCGCAGGCGAACACGACGCGCGCCTTGGGGTACGAGCGGGACCCGGAGCGCCGCACGATCTACGACTCGCTGATCGACGGCGTGCCGATGGACGAGACGCTCCTCGCGACGGAGCTCGAGAACCTGACCCTCTGCCCCTCGGAGAACGAACTCGCCGGGGCGGAGGTCGAGCTGATCAACCTGCCGCGGCGCGAGTACCGCATGGCGGAGCTGTTCGACGCGCTCGCCCGGCCGTTCGACTTCGTGCTGATCGACTGCCCCCCCTCGCTGAGCTTCCTCACGGTCAACGCCCTCTCCGCCGCCGACTCGGTGCTGATCCCGATCCAGTGCGAGTACCTGGCGCTCGAAGGGGTGACGCAGCTGATCGAGACGCTCAAGCGGGTGAAGAAGGCGCTCAACCCGAGGCTGAACGTCGAGGGCGTGCTGCTCACGATGTACGACGATCGGACCAACCTCTCGCGCCAGGTCGCGGAGGAGGTCAATTCGTTCTTCAAGGGGAGCGTCTACCAGACGATCATTCCCCGGAACATCCGCCTGAGCGAGGCGCCGTCGTTCGGCAAGCCGATCTTCCTCTACGATCCGCGCTCGCGCGGCGCCGCCGCGTACCTCGAACTGGCCAAGGAGATCCTCAGCCGTGAAGGTCGAACCGAGACGCAAGGGGCTGGGTAAGGGCCTCGGCGCGCTGATCCGCGAGACGCCCGGAGCCGATCCGCTGCAGGGGCCCGTCGGCGCCTCCGCGGAGGCCCCGGCGCCGGTCGCCGCGGGCGTGCCGCTGGAAGTCCCGGTCGAAAAGATCCACCCCAATCCCCACCAGCCGCGGCAGCGCTTCGACGAGGCGGAAATCGACGCCCTCGCCGAATCGATCAAGCAGAGCGGCATCCTCCAGCCGCTCGTCCTGCGCCCGGAGACCGACGGCCGCTACACCCTCGTCGCCGGCGAACGGCGGCTTCGCGCCGCGAAGCGGGTCGGCCTCGCCGTCGTCCCCGCGGTGATCGGCGAGTACGCCGACGACAAGCTGCTCGAGCTGGCGCTGATCGAGAACATCCAGCGCGACGACCTTGGTCCGCTCGAGACGGCGCGCGCCTTCCGCAAGCTGGTCCGCGAGCTCGGCCTGACCCAGGCCGAGGTCGCCGAGCGGGTCGGCAAGCCGCGCAGCTCGGTCGCCAACTTCCTCCGCCTGCTCGACCTGCCCGACGTCGTGCAGAACCTGCTCGACGACGGGACGCTCGACATGGGGCACGGCCGCGCGCTGGCCGGCCTCGAGAACCCGGAGCTGCAGGAGAAGCTGGCCCTCGCCGCCGCGACGAACGGCTGGTCGGTGCGCGAAGTCGAGGCGCGGGCCAAGCGGGCGCAGGTCGAAGGGACGGTGGCGGACGACGCCGCCGACGACCGCCGCGACCCGAACGTCGCCGCCGCCGAGAAGACGCTCGCCCGGGCCCTCGAGGCCGGCGTTTCGATCAGCATCAAGCGGAACGGCAAGGGGAAGATCGAGATCCGCTTCGCCAACGGCGAGGACCTCGACCGGCTCTACCGCGCCCTGCTGCGCGGCTCGGGCAAGGCGGGGGCGTAGCGGATGCCCCGCCGGCCGGCGGCGCGGGACGCGATCGGCGCCTGGCTGGGGGAGGGGATCCGCCTCGACAAGGGGGTCTTGGCCTTCGACGGCGGGCTGCGCGTCGACGGCCAGATCGACGGCGCCCGGATCGAGGGGCCGCTGCTCGTCGTCGGGCAGGGCGCCCGGGTCAACGGGCGGGTCAACGTCCGGCGGTTGGTCGTCTACGGGCGGGTCGAAGGGAAGGCCCACGTCGGCGAGGCGGTGCAGATCGCGGCCGGCGGCGTCTTCGCCGGCGACCTCGTGCTCGAACAGCCGACCCTCGACGTCGAGGACGGCGGCCGCTTCGAGGGGCGCGTCCGGATCGCCAAGCCGCGCGCCAAGAAAGCCTGACGCTTCCCGCCGCGTCCGCCGTTCCCGGCGTTCCGGCCGGCGGGTCTCGCCGCTCCCGAGGAGGAGACGCCTCGCGCCGCGCCCATCAGCCCCGGGGCCGGTCCGGCGCGCCGCGTTCCGCTCTTACCGTCAGCCCGCGGCCGGTCCGGCGCGCCGCGCGATCGCCAGCAGCTTGCGGGCCTCGCCGCTCAGCGCCTCCCCGTCCGGCCGCTCGTCCGCCAGCCAGCGCCAGCCAGCGCCGCGCGGCGCCGGGCCGCGGAGCTCCGCCGCCGCGGCGTGGACGACGATCCGGTCGGTCGTCACGCTGTGCCGCGTCCGCCCGAGCGAGGCGCCGATCACGGCGTCGAGGCCGCAGCGCGCGGCGAGCGCGTCCGCCAGCCGCGCGGCCAGGGGGCCGTTCCACGTGGAATCGCCCGCCCCCGCTCCGCGAGCCAGCTCGACGGTCGGCGGCTCCCAGAGCCCGCCGTTCCGCTCCTCCGGGCCGATCCGGCGCAGGAGGAACCGCCCCCGCCGGTCCCGCACGATCGCAGCGGCGCGCAGGACGGCGGTCGTCTCCGGCCTTGCCCGAGCGGTTCCGAACGTCGCCGGACTGCCGGCGCCTCGCCCGGCGCAGAGCGTCGCCAGCGGGCAAGCGCCGCAGCGCGGCGCCCGCGGGACGCAGACCGTCGCCCCGAGCTCCATCACCGCCTGGTTCCAGTCCCCCGGCGCGTCCGGATCGATCAGCCCCTCGGCCGCCGCCTCGACCGCGCGCGCCGCCGATCCAGTACGACCGTCCCCTTCGACCGCGGCCAGCCGGGCGTAGACGCGGAGCGCGTTGCCGTCGAGCGCGGGCGCCGGCACGCCGAACGCCTGCGAGGCGACCGCCGCCGCCGTGTAGGCCCCCACGCCGGGAAGGGCGCGCAGCCCCGCGACGTCGCCCGGCAGCTCCCCGCCACGCTCGGCCGCGACCAGCCGCGCCGCGGCGAGCAGATTCCGCGCCCTGCGGTAGTAGCCGAGGCCGGACCAGAGGCGCAGCACCTCCTCCTCGGAGGCGGCGGCCAGCGCCCCGGCGTCGGGGAAGCGGGCCATGAACGCCTCCCAGTACGGCGTCGCCGCCGCGACCGTCGTCTGCTGCAGCATCACCTCGGCGATCCAGACGGCGTAGGGATCGCGCCGTCGGCGGAACGGCAGGTCGCGCGCCGCCCCGGCGAACCAATCGAGCAGCGCCCGTCGCGCCTCGCCGCGCCGCGCGAGAAGCCGATTGATCGGATCGGTCGGTTGCCTTACTGTCATGTCCGTCCGCTTCACTCCGAGGAACGACGCATGAGTATCCCGTTTCCCTGTCGGCGCCGCGAGAGCCGCTACCCGGTGGCCCGGATCGCCGACGCCCGGATCGAGTTCCGCTATCCGACGCCCGACGATCCCCTGCGCTCGTTGCCGCTCAACGACCTCAGCGCCGCGGGGATCTCGTTCGTGCTCGACGCCCCGCTGCCGCAGTTCGAGCCCGGCATGGCGGTCGCGCCGGCGAGCGTCGTCGTCGCGGACGACCGGGTCGGCGGGGAAATGGTGGTGATGCACGTCACGCCGACGAACGACAAGGACGGGGTCTGCGGCGCGTTGTTCTATCCCGAAGACGATGCCGCGATCGATCGCCTCCTGGGGCTGCTGACGCATCTCGGGCGTCCGATCCCGACCGCCGACTGACGCGGCGTCTCTCGCCGCGCGCTCGATGAGTTCTCTCCGCCCGCGGTTCCCCGCCGCCGCGCCGCGCTGTCTGCTCGGCGCCGACCGAAAGGACGCGCTCGCGCGCGTCGCTTTCGGCGCGCCGCGCGACGGCGCGGACTGCGTCGTTCCCGCGCCCCGCCTCGGCGGAAGCGAGCCGATCGAAACGTGGACCGCGAAACGCGCCGCGCGTCCCGCGCGCCTCGGCGCCTTCGCCGCGCGCGACGACGGCGACAACGTCTTCGCCTGGGCCGAAGCCGACGCCGGCCGCGCCGACGCGCTCGAGGAGGCCGCGCGCGGGCTCTACCGCGAGGCGCTCCGCGCGCTCGCCGCCGACGGCCGCGCGCCGCTCCGCTTCTGGAACTACGTGCCGCGGATCAACGAGGACGAGGACGGCGTCGAGCGCTACAAGCGCTTCTGCCGCGGCCGCTCGCTCGCCTTCGAGGACGCGTACGGCGCCGACTATCCCGCGCGTCTTCCGGCGGCGAGCGCCGTCGGCGCCGAAGGGACGCGGCTCGTCGTCTGCTTTCTCGCCTCGCGTCTCGCCGCGGAGCAGTTCGAGAATCCGCGCCAGGTGAGCGCCTACGACTACCCGGCGCGCTACGGGCCGCGCAGCCCGTCCTTCGCGCGCGCGACCGCGGCCGGCGGCGCGGTCTTCGTTTCCGGAACGGCGAGCGTCGTCGGGCACGAAACCCGGCACGCGGGGAACGCGGACGCGCAGCTCGAAGAGACGCTCCGCAACCTCGAGGCGCTGCTGACGCGGATCGACCCCGCCACGCCGGGGGAGGATCCGCTGCGGCGCTTCGAGACGCTGCGGGTCTACGTGCGGCGCGCGGCGGACGCGCCGCGCCTCGAGGCCGCGCTCGCCGCGCGGCTCGGCGCCGGCGCGCCGACGTTGCTGCTGCGCGCCGACATCTGCCGCGCGGAACTGCTGCTGGAGATCGAAGGGACGGCGCGTCGTCCGCGCCGCTGAACCTCGCGCGACGGCGCGAAGCGGACTTCCACGTGGAACCGCGCGAGGAGACGAGACCGCGACCGCGCGAGATGGTCTCCACGTGGAACCGCGCGACGAAACGAGAGCGCGACGGCGCGAGGCGATTTCCACGTGGAACCGCGCGCGGCGCGGCGAGCGGCGCCGCGCGAAAGAGAAGGCCGCGCGCCGACCCGCGAGTCTTCAGACCGACGCGCCGGCGTCCACCATCAGCAGCTGCCCCGTGATCGACGCGGCGCGCTCGGACAACAGAAACAGCACCGCCTGCGCGACGTCGCCGACCGAGGTGCCGCGCCGCAGGCATTCCGTCGCGCGCAGCGCCTCCACCGCCCGCTCCGGCAGGTCGGCGACGAAGTCGGTCTCGACGTAGCCGGGCGCGACGGCGTTGGCGCGCACGTTCCGCTTGCCGCACTCCCTCGCCAGCGCGCGCACCATCGCGACCATCCCCGCCTTCGACGAGGCGTAGAGCGTCTGCCCCGCGACGCCGTGGACCGCGGAGAGCGAGGAGACGGCGACGATCGCGCCGCGCCGCCGCCGCAGCATCCCCGGCAACACCGCGCGGCAGACGCGGAAGAGGCCGCCGAGGTTGGTGTCCAGCACGGCGTCCCAGTCGTCGTCGCTCGTCAGGGCGAGCAGTCCGTCGCGGCGCATCCCCGCGCAGTGGACCAGGCCGTCGATCGGCCCGAGCCCGCGGTCGATCTCCTCGACCAGCGCCTCGGGGCGGCGCCGGTCGCGCACGTCGAACTGAAACGCGCGCGCCTCGCCGCCGAGCGATTCCTCGAGCGCGCGCGCCGCGCTCTCCTCGCCGCGCCAGGTGAAGGCGACCTTCGTCCCCTCGGCGGCCAGCGCCTCGACGACGGCGCGGCCGATGCCGCGGCTTCCTCCGACGACCAGAACGGTTCCTTCGACGACGCTCATCGCCGCACCCTCACGTCCGCGCCTCGTCCGGCTTCGCGATCTTCGCCCCTTCCGCCTCGGCCGGATCGACGCCGCGCCCGGGGCTCTCGCCCTGCGCTCCGGTCCGCGGCCCTCAGGACCACGGCCAGCGGCAAAGCCGCGCGCGCGCCACGGCCCGCGCGATCCGCAGGCTGTCCACGAGCGGCCGGTAGTGGCTCGTCACCCGTCCGTCGGCGAAGCCGAGCCGCACCGGCACGGCGGTCACGCGGAACCCGCCGCGCACCGCGCGGACGATGATCGCGCTCTCCGCCTCGAACCGTCCCGCCGGAAAGCCGGTCGCCTCGATCAGCCGCCGCGCGTAGAGCCGGAAGCCGGTCTGGACGTCGGCCAGGCGCTCCCCGGCGACGCGCGAGATCGCCCACGACGAGGCGCGGTTGCTGCAGCGCCGCAGCCGGCTCATCTGCGCGAAAAGGCTGTCCCGCGTCCCGAGGACGAGGTCGGCCGGGTCGGTCTCGAAGGCGCGCAGCAGGACCGGGATCTCCTCCGGCAGATGCTGGCCGTCCGCGTCCACCGTGACCACCGCCTCGCAGCCGCGGTCGAACAGGACCTTGAACCCCGTCTTGAGCGCGGTCCCCTTGCCCATGTTGCGGGGCAGGGTCAGCGTCTCGATCCCCGCCGCGCGCGCGGCGTCCCCCGTGCCGTCGGTCGAGCCGTCGTCCACGACGAGGATCTCGGCCAGCTGGGCGCGGGCGCGGAGGGCGATGTCGGCGACGGTGGGGGCGGCCTGATAGGCGGGGATGAGCGCGGCGACTCGGCGCTCCCCGCTCACGGCCGCTCCGCGACGAGCCAAGCCGCCGCGCCTCCCGCGGCGACGTCGAGCGCCAGCACGCGCCGCGCCCCGGACGCGGCGGCGGGAACGACTCCCAGCGCCGGATCGGGCTCGCCGAACCCGGCCGGCCGCGCGATCGGCGCGCCGGCGGCGGCGAGCGCAGCCGCCCCGAGCAGGCCGCCGGCGTACTCGCCGACGATCCCCTTCGGCGCGGCGACCGGGGGCAAGGGGCGTCCGCCCCACGCGGCGCCGAGCGTCGCGGCGATCAGGCGGTCTCCCGCCCGCGCGCCGGACGCCCCGGCGACGATCAAGTCGATATCGTCCATTCCGATTCCCATTCGTGTCATGTCGTCCGAAAGCCGCCGCGCCAAGGCGGCGGCGCCGCGGCCGAAGCCGTAGCTCGGGGCGGTCGGGTCGAACGCCCCGCCGCCGCCGCGCAGGACGGCGAGCGGCCCCGCTTCGGCCGCCGCGGCGCTTCCCTCGGCCGCGACGGCGAGGACCAGCGCCCCCTCGGCGAGCAGGAAGCCGTCCCGCCGCCGGTCGAAGGGACGCGGCGCCTCCGGACCGCCCGCGGCGGGGCGGGCGAGGGCGCGGAAGCGGTCGAGGACGGCGTGCAGGAACGGCGAGGCCTCCTCGGCCGCGCCGACCAGCGCCGCGTCGAGCCTGCCGTCGCCGACGAGCGCCGCGGCGCGCGCCGCCGCGCTCAGCGGCCCGACCTCCCGCTGGGTCAAGGTGACGTTCGGCCCCCGCGCCTTGAGCGCGATCGCCAACTGGGCCGCGGCGGCGTTGGCCACGCACTCGGTGAAGAGATAGGGGGACGCCGATTCCGGCCCCTCGAAGAGGATCTGCCGCAGCAGCCGCTCGGTGAAGACGTTCGGCCCGTAGGCGGCGGCGAGGACGCAGCCGGTCCGCGCGCCGAGCGGCTCGGGACCCCAGCCGGCCTCGGCCGCGGCGAGCTTTCCCGCGGCGACCGCGAAGCGGGACGGGGCGCTCATCCGGCGGGCCGCGGCGGGAGGGACCAGCGGGGCGAGCGTCGCCGGATCGACCAGCGCCGCCGTCCGCGCCCCGCCGGGGGCGTGGAACCCCGCCGCGCGGTCTACGTCGCGGACCGTCGGCGTCCCCGCGGCGAGGGCCGCGGCGAGCGCCGCGCGCCCGGCCCCGTACGAGCCGACCGCGCCGAGGCCGACGACCAGCGTCCGCCGCCGCATCTCAGCGCCGCTCCCCGGGGAAGGCGACGCCGTCCGCCGGCGCGCCAAGCCGGCCCGCGGCCTCTTCGCCGCCGCTCGCGGAGCGCGCCGGCGCGCCGCCGCGCTCGATCGGCGCGGGACCGAAGACCGCCGCCGCGTTGGCGCCGCCGAAGGCGAGGTTGATCGACAGCGCCGGCCCGGGCGCGATCCCCAGCGGCCCGCCGACGACCAGCCGCACCGCGGCGTCCGGATCGATCTCCCCTTCGCCGGGGGTCGGGTGGACCTGCCCGTGGATCAGGCAGAGGACCGTCGCCGCGGCCTCGATCGCCCCCGCGGCGCCGAGCAGGTGGCCGATCGCCCCCTTGGACGACGTGACCGGGAGCGCCGCCGCGCCCTCGCCGAAGACGCTCCGGAGCGCCGCCGCCTCGGCGGCGTCGTTGAGCGGGGTTCCGGTGCCGTGGGCGTTGACGAAGCGGATCTCGTCCGGCCGCACGCCGGCGTCGGCCAGCGCGGCCTCCATCGCTCGGGCCGGCCCCGCGCCGTCGGCGTCGGGGGCCGTCATGTGGCCGGCGTCGCAGGACGCGCCGCAGCCGAGCAGCTCGGCGAAGAGCTGCGCGCCGCGGGCCAGCGCCCGCTCCCGCTCCTCGAGCACCAGCACCGCGCCCCCCTCGCCGATGTTCAGCCCGGCGCGGCCGGTCCGGAACGGCCGGCACGGCTCGGGATCGACCGAGCGGAGCGAGTTGAAGCCGCCGTGGGTGAGTTGGCAGAAGCAGTCCGCCCCGCCGACGACCGCGACGTCGACCGCGCCGTCCCGCAGGGCGTCCAGCGCCGCGCCGAGCGCGAGCGTCGCCGAAGCGCAGGCGGAGGAAAACGTCTCAACCGGCCCCTCGACCGCGAACTGGCGCGCGACCGCCTCGCCCGGCACGCTGCACTGCTGCGGCGCGAACGGTCCGACCGAGAACGGCCCGCGGGTCTCGCCGGCGAGCGCCGCGTACTGCCGCTCGGCCTCGAAGAAGCCGCCGGTGCTGCTGCCGAAGTACAGCCCCGCGCGCACCCCGGCGAGGGAGCGGCCGAGGCCGGCCTCGGCGAGCGCCTCGCGCGCCGCGGCGAGCCCGAAGAGATCGGCCAGCGAGACGCGGCGGTCGAGCGCGAGCGCGGAGACGACGTCGTAGGGGGGCGGGGGAACCTCGGCCGCGAGCTGGGTGCGGTGGCGCGAGGCGTCGAAGCGCCGGATCGGCCCGAACGCCGCGCGTCCCGCGGCCAAGCCGTGCCAGAGCGGATCGATTCCCCAGCCGAAGGCGCAGACCGCCCCGAGGCCGGTGACAACCGCGCGTCTCGCGGCGGGGCTCATCGCGCGCGCCTTGCGCCGCGCGGCGCGTTCGGGCCGGTCATGGTCGTTCTTCCGCTCCTTGTGGGGTCCAGCCGGTGGCTGACGGCGGGCCGTATACTACCGCACCCCTCCGAGGTTCCGCCTTGCCCCAGAACGAACCGATTCTCGCCCCCTTCGACGCGCTGCTGCGCGCCGCGCCGACCAAAACGATCGTGTCCGGCGAGGGGCGCCGCGCCTCCGCGTCCGACCTCGACGCGCTGGCCCGGGCGGCGGCCGGGGCGCGGACGCTCGCGCCGCCGCGCGGAACGCTCGTGGCGATGGCCGCGCCGGACGGGCCGGGTTTCCTCGCGGCGCTGCTCGCCCTGCTGCGGCTCGGCTGTCCCGTCGTGCTGCTCGACGCCTGGTCGCCGGCGGCGGAACGACGCCGGATCGGGACCGCCCTGGGCGCGGCCGCGCTTCTCGAATGCACGACGCCTTGGCCGTCGGGCCCGTCGTCCTTCGTCTGGACCGCGCTGCCGACGGCGGCGCCGGCGGTCCTCGAGGACGTCGCGGTGGTCAAGCTGACCTCCGGCTCGACCGGCGCGCCGCGCGGCGTCGCCGCCTCGGCCGCGGCGCTCGCGGCCGACGACGACGACCTTTGGCGGACGATGGGGCTCGCCGACGACGACCGGCTGCTCTCCGCGGTGCCGCTCGGCCACTCCTACGGCCTGTCGAGCCTGACGCTGCCGGCCCTCCGCCGCGGCGCGCCGCTCCTTCTCCCGACCCCCGGCAGTCCGTTCGCCGCGCTCGACGCGGCGGAGCGGGATGGGGCGACGTTCTTCCCGACGACCCCGGCGTGGGTCGGCGGGCTGCTGCGCCTCTCCTCGCCGCCGGAGTGGCCGGAGACGCTCCGCCTGACGATCTCGGCCGGCGCGCCGCTCTCGCCGGAGGTCGCGTCCCGTTTCCGCGAGGCCTTCGGCCGCCCGATCCACACGTTCTACGGCTCGTCGGAGTGCGGCGGAATCTGCTACGACCGCGCCGGCGACGCCGCGGAGCGCGGCACGGTCGGCGCGCCGGTGGACGGCGTGCGGATCGAGGTCGTGCCGCTCGAACGGGGCGGGGCGGGGAAGGCGGGGGCGGTCCACGTCCGCTCGGCCGCGGTCTGCGGCGGCTACTGGCCGCACCCCGATCCGCGCCTCGAAGGCGGCCGGTTCGTCGCCGGCGACCTCGGCCGCTGGGAAGGGGAGGAGCTGGCGCTCGAGGGGCGGGTGGACGACCTGCTCAACGTGCACGGCAAGAAGGTCTCGCCGCGCGAGGTCGAGGCGACGATCCGCGAGCTGCCGGGGGTCGAGGACGTCGTCGTCTTCGGCGCGCCGCACGCCGTGGCCGGGCACGTCGTCTGCGCCGCCGTGGCCGCCGACCCGGCGCGCCTGCGCCCCGACGAGATCGCGCTCCACTGCCGCGCGCGCCTCGCCGCGCACAAGCGGCCGCGCGGCGTCTTCGTGCTCGCGGAACTGCCGCGCACGCCGCGCGGCAAGATCGACCGCGCCGCGCTCCTTTCGCTCGGCGCGCCGCTCGTCGCGGCCGACCGCGACGCGTAGCGGAGAACCGGCCGTGACCGCGAAGGAGCGGGCCCCGCTCTCGTCGTTCGTCGCCCTCTCGCTGGCGGGGCACGTCGCGGGGCTCGGCGCGCTCGCCGCGGCGCCGCGGCTCTGGCCGTGGTGCGTCGCCGCGCTCGCCGCCGACCACGTCGCGCTCAACGCGGCCGGCCTGCTGCCGCGCGCGCGGCTGCTCGGCCCGAACCTCGTCCGCCTGCCGCGGGAGGAGGCGGCGCGCGGGCGCGTGGCGCTGACGTTCGACGACGGCCCCGATCCGGAGGTCACGCCGCGCGTGCTCGACCTGCTCGACGCCCGCGGAGCGAAGGGGACGTTCTTCGTGATCGGCGAACGCGCGGCGCGGCGCCCCGACCTCGTGCGCGAGATCGCGGCGCGCGGCCACGCGCTCGGCAACCACACCTGGTCCCATCCGGTCGGCTTCTACTTCCTCGCGCCGCGGCGGATCGCGCGCGAGATCGACGACGTGCAGCGCCTCGTCGCGGAGCTGTGCGGCGCCGCGCCGCGCCACTTCCGCGCGCCGGCGGGAATCCGCAGCGCGCTGCTCGAACCGCTCCTCGCGCGCCGCGGGATGACGCTCGCGACGTGGACCCGCCGCGGCTTCGACGCGGCGTGCGGCGATCCGCGGACCGTCGCGCGGCGCCTGCTGCGCGGCCTCGCCGCGGGAGACTTGCTCTTGCTGCACGACGGC
>JAJFTU010000226.1 GCA_021372775.1 bacterium
GAAGGGATGCTGTTCGTCGTCGCCGGTCTGTCGCTCGTCGCGGTCGTCTTGCTGCTCGTCGCGCTGCGGAAGCTCGCCGCGCCGCCGAGCGACGCCGCGGAAGCCGCCGTGCGGCAGGAGTTCCGCGCGGTCCGCGAGGAGGCGGCGCGCGAGGCGGCGCGGCAGCGCGAGGAGGCCGCCCGCCAGCGCGAGGAGGCCGCGCGCAACGCCCAGGCGCTGCGGGAAGAGGTCGCGGCGCGGCTCAAGGAGTTCCAGGACTCGCAGGTGAAGACCGCCGGCGAGTCGCGCGCCGCCGAGGCCGCCGCGCTCGACAACCTCTCGCGCCGCTTCGACGCGCTGACCAAGGCGGTCGGCGACCGGCTCGACGCCTTCGCCCGCGCCAACCAGGAGCAGCTCGAGCGGCTGACCCGCACCAACCAAGAGCAGCTCGACAAGGTCGCGGCCGCCCTCGACGCGCGCGTGAAGGCGCTGCAGGAAGGGAACGAGAAGAAGCTGGAGGAGATGCGCCGCACGGTGGACGAGCAGCTGCAGGGGACGCTGGAGAAGCGGCTCGGCGAGTCGTTCAAGCTCGTCTCGGAGCGGCTGGAGGCGGTGCAGCGCGGCCTCGGCGAGATGCAGAACCTCGCCACCGGCGTCGGCGACCTCAAGCGGGTTCTTACCAACGTCAAGGCGCGCGGCACGTGGGGGGAAGTCCAGCTCGGCGCGATCCTCGAGCAGATCCTCACGCCGGACCAGTACGAGCGGAACGTCGCCACGCGCGCCGGCAGCGCCGACCGGGTCGAGTTCGCGGTCAAGCTCCCCGGGCGGGACGGCGACGGCGCGGCCTCGCCGCTCTGGCTGCCGATCGACGCCAAGTTCCCGCAGGAGGACTACCTGCGCCTCGTCGAGGCCTCCGAGGCCGGCGACGCGGAGCGGGTGCAGCGGGCGGCCAACCAGCTCGGCCTCGCGGTGAAGGTCGCGGCCCGGGACATCCACGACAAGTACCTCGACCCGCCGCGCACGACCGACTTCGCGCTGATGTTCCTGCCGACCGAGGGGCTCTACGCCGAGGTGCTGCGCCAGACCGGCCTCGCCGAGACGCTGCTGCGCGACTGGCGCGTCGTCGTCGCCGGGCCGACGACGCTCGCCGCGATCCTGAGCAGCCTGCGGCTCGGCTTCCACACGCTGGCCATCGAGAAGCGCTCGAGCGAGGTCTGGCGGATCCTCGGCGCGGTCAAGACGGAGTTCGGCAAGTTCGGCGACGTGCTCGACAAGGTCAAGGGGCACCTCGAGAAGGCGACGAACAGCCTCGACGACACCGGCAAGCGGACGCGGCAGATGGCCCGCAAGCTGAAGGCGGTCGAGGAGCTGCCGGCGGACGAGGCGCGGCGGCTGCTCGGCGAGGCGGCGTTCGACGTCGCGGCCGACGCCGACGACGAAGCCTGAGGCGCGGCGCTTCTCACTGAGACATGCAAGTTGTTGAGAAGAAAGACCCTCGCGCCGCCGCCGCTCGCTAAAATGTCCTCGCCCCCCCACCTGGCGGCGACGGTCGGCGCTCCCCGCGCCGCATCGCCCGGCGCGAGAGAAATGGACAAGCTGATCTATCTCGACAACGCGGCGACGACGTTCCCCAAGCCGGACGTCATGCACGAAAAGATGAGCTCCTTCTACCGCGAGTGCGGCGTCAACCCCGGGCGCACCGGGTGCGACCTCGCGCTCAAGGCCGAAGAGCTGATCCACGACACGCGCCGGAACCTGAGCGCGCTGTTCAACCCGAGCCTCGCGGCGGCGGGACGGCACAAGGACCCGAACCGCCTCGTCTTCGCCGAGAACGCGACGCACGGCCTGAACCTGATCATCCAGGGGACGATCGAGCCGGGCGACCACGTCGTCACGACGATGTGCGAGCACAACTCCGTCATCCGGCCGGTGAACCACATGGTGCAGCGCGGCGCGACGGCGACGTTCGTGCGGCCGGACGCCGAGGGGTACGTCGATCCGGAGGAGATCCGCAAGGCGATCCGCAAGGAGACGAAGCTGGTCGTCGTCAACCACGGCTCGAACGTCATCGGCACGGTGCAGGACATCGCCGCGATCGGCAAGGTCTGCGCCGAAGAGGGCGTGCGGTTCGCCGTGGACGGCTCGCAGACCGCCGGCGTGCTGCCGATCGACATGGCCGCCTGGAACATCTCGTACCTCGCGTTCACGGGCCACAAGGGGCTGCTCGGACCGACCGGCATGGGCGGCGCCTGCATCGCCGACGACGCGCCGATCAAGAGCTCGATCTGGGGCGGCACCGGCGTGCGCTCGGCCGAGCCGCTGCACCTCGAGGAGTTCCCGTACCGGCTCGAGGCCGGCACGCACAACCTGCTCGGCATCGCCGGCCTCCACGCCGGGCTCGAGTGGATCCTCGAACGCGGGATGGACAAGATCCACCAGCACGAGATCGCGCTCCTCGGCCGGCTGCAGGACGGCGTGGCGGGGATCAAGGGCGTGACGATCCACGGCACGAAGCGGCTCGACCGCCGCGTCGCCGTGCTGTCGATCACGGTGAACGGCTACGACCCGTCGGACGTGGGGACGATCCTCGACGTCGAGTACGGCGTCCTGACCCGCACCGGCCTGCAGTGCGCGCCGCTGATCCACGAGCACATCGGCACCGCCCCGCGCGGCACCGTCCGTCTCTCCCCCGGCGCCTTCAACACGCCGGAGCAGATCGACCACACGATCAAGGCGATCGCCGAAATCGCCGCCGACCGCAACTGACGTCGTCGCATTGCGGCTTCGATCCACCGGGCCGGCGGCGACGCCGGCCCGTTTCCTTTCCGGCCGACGGCCTTCGCGTCGTCGTAGGGGAGGCTGGCGCGCCCCGACGATCGTCGCCGCGCTCAGGAATCCTCCGCGCCTGCCTCCCGACGTGATTCCCGCGAAAGGTCGCCTTGGACGACGACGAAAGGCAACGTTGCGCGAGTTTCAGGTCGGGCGGCTGGCGCGGTGGCTTCTGTCGTGGTCCAACGATGATCGGGGCGCGCCAGCCGCCCCTACACGCCGTTCCGCGTTCGCGTGGTTCGGTGTTCGCGTCGGGTGCCGTGGGCGCTCGGCGTCCTCGGCGTCGGCCGTTCCGCGCGCCGAACAGAAATCGCGCCGGTCGCGGGACGCGGGCCGGCGCGATTGTCGAAGCGTTGGAAGGCGGTCAGCGGACGAGGGCGTCGTAGACGATCTCGACGACCGCCTTGATGTCCACGCCGAGCTCGTAGACGCGGGAGAGCTCGATCAGCTGGTCGGCGCAGTTGTGGCAGGGGCAGGCGACGACCGTCGCGCCGGTGGCGCGGATCTGGTCCGCCTTGACCCGGCCGCTCTTCACGCGCCGCTCGCCGTACTCCTCCATCGAGAGCATCCCGCCGCCCCCGCCGCAGCAGAAGTTGTGCTCGTGGTTCGGCGTCATCTCGACGAAGTCGGTGCAGGCCCGCTTGAGGATGCGGCGCTGCGGCTCGCTGATCCCGCCCCAGCGGACGAGGTTGCACGGGTCGTGCAGCGTGACGCGGTCGGTCGTCAGCGCCGGATCGACCTTGATCCGCCCGTCGGCGAGGTACTCGTCCACGACCTCGAGCACGCTGCGCACCGGCAGCTTGTACGGCGCGCCGAGCCACGCCGGCCCTTCCCAGCGGAAGGCGCGGAAGCCGTGCCCGCACTCGGAGAGGATGATCTCGCTCACGCCGAGGCGGTGCGCCTCCTGCACGACGCGCCGCGCGAGCTCTCCCGCAGCCTGGTCGTCGGCGGCGAAGAAGCCGTAGTTCGTCACGTCGTAGACGTTCGACGACATCGTCCAGCTCTCGCCGGCGGCGTGGAAGATCCCGGCCGCGGCCTGCAGCGAGAGCGGGAAGAACTTCACTTCGCGCGGATTGACGAGGTAGAGGGCGCGCGCCCCCTGCTCGTCCACGCGGACCTTCGCCTCCGGCGTCCCCGCCTCGCGCGCGAGGTCCTCGGAGAGCCAGGAGCAGGTGGCGAGGAATTCGTCCCGCGTGATCGCCATCTGGTTGCCGGTCTGGATCTGGTTGTCCACGGTGCGCTGCAGGCCGACCGGCACGCGCCCCGCCGCCTGCACGACGCGTCGGCCGGCGCGGATCACCGCCGAGACGTCCAGGCCGATCGAGCAGTGCAGCCCGCAGCGGCCGCAGCCGGTGCAGCGGCCGAACACCGCCTCCGTCAAAGCGGCAAGCGTCCGCGCGTCGAGGTCGTCGGCGCCGACGAGGCGCGGCGCGATCCGCCCGAGGAGCGTCTTCCGCCGCCGATAAAGGCGCGCGACCTTCTCCGCCTTCGCCACCGGGAGATTGCGCGGATCAGGCTCGCCCAGGTAGACGTGGCAGCTCTGTCCGCAGAGCCCGCAGCGGACGCAGGCGTTGAGGTGCCGCGCCGTCGGCCCGTCGGCCGCGGCGTCGAGCGCGGCGAGCGCCGCGTCCAGTTCCTCGCGCGCGAGGCCCGTCTCAGCGGACGACATCGGCGCCTCCCGCGCGGCCGGCCGGCGGATAGACCCCGCGCAGCCCGAGCCGCCACCCCGCGTCCCCGCGGGCGACGAAGAAGAAGGCCATGTGCCGCAGCTTGCCGAGCGGCGCGTAGAACAGCAGCAGCGCGCCCATCGCGGCGAAGCCGGCCGCCGGAACCAACTGCGCGAGCCAGAGCGCGGCGTCGGCGAGGAACAGCGCGACGAGCGTCGCGGCGACGAAGTCGTCGGCCACGCTCACCGCCCGCATTTCCGCCGAGGCGATCCGCTTGACCAGCAGCGCGACGCCGCCGGCGAGCCCGACCAGCGCGAGGACCATCAGCGCGGGCGCGAGCGACTCGAGCGCGTCCGGCGCGATTGCGGCCGCGCCGAGGGCGACGAACGACCCGGCGACGCCGGCGTGCAGCGCGAGGCCGAGCACGAACGCCGCGGGATGGCGCGAGACCGATTCCTTGCGCGCCGGGGCCATCGCGCCGGTGAACGAATAGATCAG
>JAJFTU010000227.1 GCA_021372775.1 bacterium
CGGGACGCGGAGACGGGCCTCGACTACATGCTGGCGCGCTACTACGCGTCGTCGGCGGGGGCGTTCCTGACGGTGGACCCGCTGGACGCGAGCGCGAAGGCGGCGGACCCGCTGTCGTGGAACCGCTACGCCTACGTGCGCGGCAACCCGCTGAACCGCGTCGATCCGACGGGGGAGGAGGACGGCGACACCTCGGCGGAGCCCGAGAAGAAGAAGGAACTATCCGACAACGGGCAGGGCGGCGCGGCCTCGCTGCAGGACGATCTGAAGGAGGAGCAGCAGGAATCCGCACCGCTGTACGACAAGGACCACGTCAAGCCGGCGCCGCCCACGCCGGAATCCGTGAAGATCATGAAGAGATCGTGAAGAAAGGCGCTGCCTCAATGCACGAGGTCGGCGGGGCCTACGGACTGGACAAGGACGGGAAGCAGATCGTCGTGGAGGCGCTTCCGGGGAAGGCCAGAAACCCGTGCGATAGGAGCGGCCCAGTGTCCATGGATCCCCTCGCGGCTCTGAACACTGCGGACATCGGTCGAATCGTCGTGCTGCAGGGAACGTTTCACTCGCATTCCGGCTTGTCGATGCCGAATCCGAATTCCCCGCAGATTCGTTGCACGTACAGGCAACCGCCATCGGGAGCGGACATGCGCTTTGCGGCGGCATACGGAACTGGAGATCAGAACTACGTCTTCGCCTTTGGTGAAGCGAGAGTCTGGCAGTACGGCGGAACGGGGATTTCCCAAGCAACGTCGTCGGTCGGGCTGAGGTGAGACTATGCGAACCCGCGCGTGGAGCATCGGCATACTCGCGATTCTGGCGGCTTTGCCGCGCATCGGGTGGGCGGCCGGTGCGGCGGACGGCGTCAATCGAATCCGCATCAGCTGCACCTTCGAAGGACAGGCGGTTCCGCCCCCTTCCTCGCTCGCGTTCGTGCTTCCCGACGGACGGCGGTTCGAGGCGACGGTCGCGGATGGCCTGTTCCAAATTCCGCCGGAGGCGCTCGTCGAAGACGTGACGATGGAGTTCGTCGTCGGCGGCGCGCGCGCCCGCTTCGAACACATTTCGCTTGTCGGGGGTGCCCCCCGCGACGATGAGCGGGTTGAGTGGCGGGTCGGCTTCCTCCGCGCCCCGTACGACGAAGAGCACGCATACGCCGTGCCGAAGGACGCCGGTGCGGCGGCGATCTGGTACATAGACTTCCTCTCTTCGAAGTACGAAGAGAATTCCCTGATTCTCTTGTTGCGGCCGACCGATCCCGATTTTCCGAAGGCGACGCCTGCCAAGTGACCAACGAGGATTCCCGTGGACGCGAGAGCCAAGAACGCCCTGCAATGAAGCTCATCTCGTCCCGCGCTCAGCGGCGACGGTGCACGTGGTAGAGGGCAGGGGGGCTGCTGCATGAGACTCAGAACAGCGTTGGTCGTTCTTTCCCTCGTCGCGATGGCTCTCGCGGCGGGATGTTGTAGGCGACCTGTCGAGATTCCCGAGGCAGAGGCGAGAGCGGTGGCGGAGAAGAGGCTGGCGCGCTTCTCCTGGCAGGACGGAGTCAATCCGAATCGGTACAAGCTGCACCAGGTGATGTCGGACAAGGAAGTGCCGTGGATGTTCGAGTACTACTTGGACGGGAAGCCGGACCACAGCGCATGGTCTTGATTGACAAGTGGGGTCGCGTCGAGGTGTCGTCCGATTGACGAGGTGCTGACCTCTGGGAACTGCGGAGGCGGGCGGTTCTGCCAGAAGAGAGTCCGGGCGGACGGAGAGCCCTCCGGGCGATGAGTGGCCCGCGGTGATGCCGACTCTGGAAACTGTACGAGGGCGCGGTCGCGCCGCCACGGCGGCAGCACTTCCGGCCACGCACCCTACTCGGTGGCGCATCCAGAGAGGCCGGAGACGACCGAGTGCACCGTCGCGGGCGCGACGGACGCACGCGCGGCTGCCTACTGGGACATCGAGATCCCTTCGTCCGAGCGCTGAGGAACGTTCCGAATCCATACGTCGCGATCAACGGAGCGGGATCTCCCGAGGGAGGCGCCTCCCGCGCCGCTGCGGCGCCTCCTCCCTTGCGCGCCAAGATGCAAAACGGCCCCGGGCCGAAGCCCGGGGCCGCGTTGCGCGAAACGGCGTCGCCGCGGGTCAGGGCGCGGCGGGGGGCGCGGTCGCCGGCGCGGCGACGGCGATCGTGCCGGTCACGTACTGCAGCGTGACGAGCGCGACGTGGTGGTCGCGGCGGGCCTTGGCGAGGTTGCCGCGGGCCGAGCGGAGGTTGAGCTCGGCGTCCTCGACCTCGAGGCGGGTCTTCACGCCCAGCTCGAACCC
>JAJFTU010000228.1 GCA_021372775.1 bacterium
ACGCTGCGCCCCGCGCTCTCGCCGGAGTTCGACGCCGTCGTCGCCCGCTGCCTCGACAAGGACCCGCGCGGCCGCTTTCCCTCGGCCGTGGAGCTGCGCGACGCGCTCGACGGGCTGCGCCGCGCCGGGCCGTCCGCGACCGCGCCGGGGGGCGCCTCGCTCGCCGTGCTGCCGTTCGAGGACCTCAGCCAGGCGCGCGACCAGGAGTACTTCTGCGACGGCGTGGCCGAGGAGATCATCACCGCGCTCGGGCGGGTCGCCGGGCTGCGCGTCGCCGCGCGCCGCTCGTCGTTCCGCTTCCGCGGCGCGGGGATCGACAGCCGCGAGATCGCGCGGCGGCTGCGGGTCGGCGCGCTGCTCGAGGGAAGCGTGCGCAAGGCCGAGGACCGGCTGCGCGTCACGGCGCGGCTCGTGGACGGCGCGACCGGCTTCGAGCTCTGGTCCGGCTCGTACGACCGCGAGCTGCACGACGTCTTCGCCATCCAGGAGGAGATCGCGCGGGCGATCGCCGCGGCGCTCGCGGTGACGCTGAGCGAGACGGAGCACGCCGCGCTCGGCCGCCCGCCGACGACCGACGTCCGCGCCTACGACCTCTACCTCCGCGCGCGGCGCTTCTACTACCAGTACCGCCGGCGCGGCGTGGAGTTCGCGCGGGAGCTGTTCGAGCGGGCGCTGGAGCTCGACCCATCGTTCGCGCGGGCGTGGGCCGGCGTGGCCGACTGCCACTGCTTCCACTTCCTCTACGTCGCGCGCGTCGCCGAGCACATCGAGCGGGCCGAGGCGGCGAGCCGCCGCGCGCTGGCGCTCGATCCGGACCTCGCCGAGGCGCAGGCCTCGTGGGGCGTCGCCTGCTCGATCGCGGGGCGCGACGAGGAGGCCGTCGCCGCGTTCGAGCGCGCGGTTCGGCTCGACCCCTCGCTGTTCGAGGCGCGCTACTTCTACGCCCGCCACAGCTTCGCCCGCGGCGAGGCGGAGAAGGCGCTGCGGCTCTACGAGGAGGCCGAGGCGCGGCGTCCCGAGGACTACCAGTCCCCGCTGCTGATGGCCCAGATCTACGTGGACATGGGGCGCGCCGAGGACGCCGAGGCGACCTACCGCCGCGGCCTGCGCAAGGCGACCGCGGCGCTGCACCTGCAGCCGGACGACACGCGCGCCCGCTACATGGCGGCCAACGCCCTCGTCGCGCTCGGCGACCGCGAGCGCGGCCTGGAGTGGTCGCGGGCGGCGCTGGCGCAGGAGCCGGACGAGCCGATGCTCCTCTACAACGTCGGCTGCATCCAGTCCATGGCCGGCGAAGTCGAGGAGGCGCTCGCCTCCCTCGAGCGCGCGGTGGACCGCGGCCTCACCCAGCGCGGCTGGTTCGAGCACGACAGCAACCTCGATCCGCTGCGCGCCCATCCCCGCTTCGCGGCGCTGATGAAGCGCCTTCCCTGACCCGCGCCGCCGGGCCGCGTGGAACGCCGAAACGACGAATCCCGTAGGGGCGGCTGGCGCGCTCCGACGACCGTCGGAACAACGGCGCCGCACCGCGCCTGCCGCCCGACCTGATCACCGCACAACCCTGCCCTTGAGGCATTAACCCGGCAATTTCCGAAGCGCGCGTCCGCTGAGCCGCGCCACGCACGACGCACGTCCCGCGAGGTGCGCGGGCCTTTCGGCGCAAGGCAAAGGCAACGTTCCGCGTGAATCACGTCGGGAGGCAGGCGCGGAGGAATCGTCCGCGGGCGAACGATCGTCGGGACGCGCCAGCCTCCCCTACGGCCGGACCCGACACCGACCAGCGCGTCGCGCGTCGGGG